>CAZMMO010000034.1:0-11683 GCA_964567365.1 uncultured Rhodanobacteraceae bacterium
CGGGCAAGTCCGTGGGCGTAGTCGGCGAAGCGCGCGCCTACGAATGGGTGATCGCCCTGCGCGCCGTCGAAACCATCGACTTCATGACCGCGCGCTGGGCGCATCTTCCCTATGATTTCCTCGGCAAAGTATCCAACCGTATAATCAATGAAATACGTCAGGTATCTCGCGTCGTTTATGATATCAGTGGGAAACCGCCGGCGACCATCGAGTGGGAGTGAAAGCCTTGGGCACTTCCGGCTTCGGCCCGGACGACATCGCCTTCATGCGTCAGGCGCTGGACCTGGCCGGGCATGCGCGCGACAGCGAGGGCGAAGTACCGGTAGGCGCCGTACTGGTGCATGACGGGAATGTCATCGGCAAGGGCTGGAACCGCAACATCACGCTGGCCGATCCCACCGCACATGCCGAGATCGTGGCCTTGCGCGAAGCCTGTGGCGGGCTGGGCAACCATCGTTTGCCGCCGGACAGCACGCTGTACGTCACCCTGGAGCCGTGTTCGATGTGCGCCATGGCCCTGGTGCATGCCCGCGTCGCCCGCGTCATCTACGCCGCCACCGATCCCAAGACCGGCGCGGCCGGCAGCGTCTTCGACACTCTGGTGTCCGAACGCCACAACCACCGTATCGAGGTGCGCGGCGGCCTGCTGGCCGCCGAAGCCGGCACCATGCTGCGCACGTTTTTCCGCGAGCGCAGGGACAAGGATGGTGGAACGCCCCGATGAACCCGCTCGATCGCCCGGTCTGGGCCAGCCTGTCCACGACGCACGTGCCGCTGTCGGTGGGCGACGATCGCGCCCGGCGTTACCGGCCCGATATCAACCGGTTTGCCTCCGCACGCGACGACGACAAAACCGCGCTCGATGCCCTGGTGCAATTAGTCGGGGAGGGCAAAGAGATCTACATTTTGCAGGTCCCGTCCATCGTCGTACCCGGTGCCCTGCAAACCCGCATGACCGGCACCGGCGTGCAGATGGTCGCCCACGAGCTTGCAGCGGCACCGGCAACCTCCCACGACATCGTCCCGCTCGGCGAACGCGATGCCGACGACATGCTGGCACTGGCCACGCTGACCCGGCCCGGCCCGTTCCTGCGTCATACCTTCCACATGGGCCGCTTCGTCGGCATCCGCATCGACGGTCGCCTGGCCGCCATGGCCGGAGAGCGCTTCCGTTTTCCCGGTCACACCGAAGTCAGCGGCGTATGCACGCATCCCGATTTTCGTGGCCGCGGACTGGCCCATGCACTGTCGTACCATGTGGCCTCACGCATCGTCGCGCGTGGCGACACGCCGCTCCTGCACGCATGGAGCGACAACACCTAACACCTCGGCCATCCGCCTGTACGAAAAGCTGGGCTTCCGGCTCCGATGCGAGGTCAACATCGCTGCACTGGGGCGGGCAGATGCCCGATAGCGCAACAGATACGGCACCCACCTCCTGAGGCTGTTCCTAAATTTTACATAATATACATTATGCGAACTCAGGAACCCAACTCGGACCCGCTCCTCATCTGGCCTCTGCTGTTCGCCGCGAAAAATGTTGTACACACAGAGCCCTATTTCTAGGCAATCGGCCCGGACAATGTTGTACAGCCGTTGATGGCACCAGAAAATGTTGTACAGCAATTGACGGCAAGATGGTGTATGGCTGAGACACGAGACACAGTGCGCATGTGAGCCTTCAGCCAAGGTCCGGGGTGCTATGAAGCAGCGACATCCTCAAGGAGCTCTCATCCCACGTAACCGGCAGAGAGCGACTCAAGGTAGCCAACCACGTCGTTCGCTCGACCACCCTCTATCAATTCCAGCGCTGTCATGTAGGAGAACGAGCGGATGGGCAGGTTCTTGAGCAGGAACAACGCGTGCTCCGGATCTCCATCGAGATCGGTGGCTGCCTGAAGGACGCGAATAACGTTCCGCGCGAATGTCTGCGCACGCTCGGATTCTGGATGCCACCGTAGCGTGCTCTGATGAACCCCGGCGGCCTCGGCAAAATGCTTGGACGACATGCCGAGCACCTTGGCGAGCTTGTCCAACGAGATCGCGGTGCTACCAAATTGCTGCAGCGAGTCAAGAAACGTATCGGACATCACAGCCTTCACCGAACCTTATATACGCAGTATACCGATGACGATCGAAATCTCACCGCGAGGATCACGAGCGGGATGACGCGGTGGCCTTGGTTCGCTTGCGCACAGCTTGAGGTTTGGCCTTGGCCTGCTTACGCGGCGGCTTTGACGATGAGCGCAGCTGTTGCGCAAGTGCTTCGGCCTTGCCTCGCTGGCGATTGGCCTCGGCTTCGGCTTTGGCCAGTGCTTGCGTCAATGCGTTGATCTGACCCGCCGTAGCAGCTTGCTCTTTCTCGTATCGCTTGCGCAAGCGAGCCCATTCCGTGCGTGCTTCCTTGAGGTCGGTGCGCGCCTGATCCACTCGCAGGTGTGCTCGATCTTCCACCTGCCGGATATGAGCTTCTTGGGCTGTGCGTTCCGTATCGGCCTGCTGTTGCCATTGGGCGATCTTCTCGGTCAACGTCTCGCGAGTCTGGTTGAGCGTCTCAATGTGGTCTTGCGCGGCCTGCAAGGCCTCGCTTCGTTCGCTGAGCTGATTTTCCAGTTGCTGAACAAGCCGCTCAAGGACAGTGACCTGCTCGCTGGCGCGATGCTTCGCTTCGAGTGCCTGGGTGGCTTGTGCCTCGGCTGTGCTCTGTGCTTGCTGTGCTTCCTGGACCGTAGCTTCCCAGTCGTTTCGTGCCTTCTCGAGTGCTAGGCGTTCACCCTCCAAGGCTCTGTGTTCCTGCATCCGTGCCTGTTCGACTGCGAGCTGCCACAGCTGCGTCATGGCCTCCCCCACGTCGTCAGGGAGCGCCGGTGTGGCGTTGACGGCGCGTAGCCGTTCGGCCAAATCCAATCGCCACGTGTCCAGCATGCGTGTGATGGTGTTCGGCGAGCCCGTGCCCAGCCGTTCGCGGACCCGCTCGACGGTGGCGCGTTCGCCCGCCTGAAGGATGGCGTCCGCCGTCGTGTTGACTTGCTCTTGGGTGATACCGCGAGGCATGGCGAGGTCTCCGTGTCGGGCGCCCTGCCCGATTGATTTTATACCCACGATAAGAGATAGTTATCGCGATAATAGGTGTTGTGGTGTCTATTTTACTACAGACAACATATGGATAAAAACATACATTTACCGTCACCCGAGCGCCTCACGCCTCTGCGCCCCGAGACCCTGGCGGCCTCGGCCGCCCAGGCAGTACGCGACATCCTGGCCGAGGCGGCTTCGGCCAACACGACACGCAGTTACACCAGCGCCCTGCGCTACTGGGCAGCGTGGTTTGAGGGGCGCTACGGTCAACCCTTGACGCTCCCGGTGCCCGAAACCGTCGTGGTGCAATTCATCGTCGACCACGTGGCCCGACGTGGAAAAAGCGGCTTGGCCTGGGAGTTGCCAGAGCGCCTGGATCACTCCCTGGTCGCCGCCCACATCAAGCGCCAAGCCGGTCCGTTCAAACTGAGCACGGTTGTCCATCGCGTCGCGGTACTGTCCCAGGTCCACCAACTCAGAAAACAACCCAATCCCTGTGAGCAACCCGCGGTTCGCCATTTGCTGGCTCGAGCCCGTCGCGCGGCGGTCAAGCGCGGCGAACGGCCACACAAGAAAACGGCCATCACCAAGGCCGAACTGACCGCCATGGTGGCGACCTGTGATGGCTCACTCCAAGGGTTGCGTGATGCTGCCCTGCTCTATTTCGCCTTCGCCAGCGGCGGGCGCCGACGCAGCGAGGTGGCTGCGGCCACGGTCAAGGATTTGCGCAAGCTGCCGGAGGGTGGCTACGTGTTTCGCCTGGAGCACAGCAAGACGCAGCAAGCGGGCGTCACGAGCGGTTCGAACCCCGACAAGCCGGTCCTTGGCGTGGCGGCCGAGGCGTTGCGGGCCTGGTTGACGGCCTCAGACCTGACCGAAGGCCCCCTCTTCCGGCGCCTATGGAAAACCCGAGTGGGTCCGGCCCTGTCACCAGCGGCGGTGGGTGCCATCGTACAGCGTCGAGCTGTACTAGCAGGATTGGAAGGCGATTTTGGTGGCCACAGCCTGCGCTCGGGGTTTGTCACCGAGGGTGCGCGCCAAGGCGTTTCCCTGCCCGCCTTGATGGCCATGACCGAGCACCGCTCCGTCGCCAGCGTCAGTGGCTATTACCAAGCCGGCAGCGCCGCCCACAACCCGGCTGCGCAGTTGCTGGACAAGGAATGAGAGGACGGTACTGGCAAGTCGAGACTTCCTCCGCCTGCGTACTTGTATCTTAGATGCGGTCTCTCACCGTTGACGCGACCTTAGCCCTAACGCCATGAATATTCAGATCCGACCGGAACAAGCACAAGACGTCGCGGGTATTGAATCCGTAACTGTCGCTGCATTTCGCACCGCACCTCATGCCAGCCATACGGAGCAATGCATTATCAGAAAGCTGCGCAACGCGGGGCAGTTATCTGTTTCCCTCGTCGCAGTGGAGAGTGGCAACATTGTCGGGCATGTTGCACTCTCGCCGGTTGCCATCTCAAGCGGAGCAGCTCATTGGTATGGGCTTGGACCCATCTCGGTTTCACCGGAGCATCAAGGGCAAGGAGTTGGTTCGCAGCTTGTGGGCCAAGCGCTCACGCAACTGCACACGCTTCGTGCAGCCGGGTGTGTCGTGCTGGGTGATCCTGCGTACTACGCTCGGTTTGGGTTCAAGTCGGAGTCTTCACTGGTCCTGCCTGGCGTGCCGCCACAGTATTTCCAAGCCATCTCGTTTGCAGGTCCGGTTCCATCGGGTACAGTTTCTTACCATGAGGCGTTCGCATCACAGGGCTAACAAGCTAACAGCTCGATCAAGATACGGGTGGCACTGATGCACGTGATCGCAGACAACGGACAGGCCGCATCGACTTGCCCGTCAATGGTTCAGGCGGCTTTACGTCTCGGGTAGCCCGCGAACAGAGATTTTTTTCGTCTGCAGAGATGCCTGCAATGAGTGACACGCACGATATCGATCACTGCGTCAGCCTGCTCGCCAGTGGCGCCGTGGTGGCGATCCCGACCGAAACTGTCTACGGCCTCGCGGCCGATGCCGCGAACGCGCAAGCGGTGGCGAAGATTTTCGCCATCAAGGAGCGACCGACAAGCCACCCCCTGATCGTTCATTTGGGAGAGGCCGACTGGCTCGACGACTGGGCCGTCGACATCCCCGAGTCCGCCCGCACGCTGGCACAGGCTTTCTGGCCTGGCCCCTTGACCATGGTGCTCAATCGCCATCCTGGCACCCCCTCGATTGTCACTGGTGGACAGGACAGCGTGGCTGTGCGTGTTCCCGCGCATGCGTTGACGCTGCGGCTTATCCGCGCCTTCGGGCGGCCCGTGGTCGCCCCCTCGGCTAACCGCTTCACCCGGCTGAGCCCTACCTGCGCCGAGGACGTGCGGGCGGAGCTGGGCACGGCGGTCGATTTCGTCCTCGATGGCGGCCCCTGCCGGATTGGCGTTGAATCGACGATTGTCGACCTGCGCAACGGTACCGCCAGGCTGTTGCGTCCTGGCGGCATACCCGCAGAGCGCATCGAGGACACACTCCATCAATCATTGGCCACAGGCAACACGGCGGTACGCGTACCCGGCCAGCATCCTCTTCATTACTCACCCGACGCCCGAGTCACTTTGGTCCCGCCGGAAGAGCTGGTCGCCCGAGCCGTCGTGTTGTCCCGAGCGGGCTTGCGGGTCGGCGTACTGCTGCCGCTGGATCTTGCCAGCGCAGACATGTCCGGCGAGGCCCGCATTATGCCCATCATGGTGCCCGCGTCGCTGGAGGATTACGCATCCTCTCTCTACCGGTTCCTGCGTTCATTCGATCAGCAGGGCTGCGAGATCATCCTGGCCAGTCTTCCTGAAGCGCATGGCCTCGGCACCGCCCTGTGCGACCGATTGCGACGGGCGGCCGGGCCGCGGACATGACGCGATCGACACCCGCTGTGTCGCATGGATCGATCAAGCCAAGGGTTGTGCGCGTGGTCCAACGTCGTTCGCTGTCCTGGACCGGAGCGGCGCTGGGTCGGGCTAATGGACAGCCCGTTTGGCAGCGGAGTCAACGGTCTCCTGCACAACGGCGTCCGTCCGCGCCCGAATCAGATGCAGCAGCAGTTCCGCGTCATTCAAAGCCGTGACCGGATCGCACTCAAGGGCGGCACGCAAGCTTTCCTTCAGCCAGGGACTGATGTTTTCGTGCTCGAGTACCCAGCGGATACGGCGGTCGGCTTCTTCGATATCGGTATGGCTTGTGTCGGACATGGTCATCTCCTTTGCCGCCATTATGCACCACTTGGGGAGGGATGTTCATGCACGTGCGCCTGGATCGGTCATGACGCTCCCACCGGCCGATCTGCGTGATGCGCATCGCCTGAATCGTCGAAGACCTTGCCCGTTGTCGCCTGCATCAGCAAATCGGCCAGCGGCGCAACGGGGTGATCGCGCTGAGCGGTAATCGCATAGAACTGCTCGGTCAGTTGCGACGATTGGCCGACATTGACCAGCACCCCCGAACGCAACTCGTCCTGCACCACCACTTCGGGCAATACGGTGATCCAGCCGCTGTCGCGCGCCACCAGTCGCAGCATGGTCATGTCGTCGATCTCGGCGCGCAGATTGGGCGTGATGTCGGCGGCAACGCACAAGGCGTCGAACTGGGTACGCACGCCGTGCCGGGTGCTTGGCAAAGCGACGTCGATGCCTGCCAGGTCGTGCGGAACCGCCAGCGTAGTGCCTGACCAGCGGTCGGCGCGGCCGACCAGTGAAATAACCTGGCTGCCAAGAAAACGCGATGATACCGGGTGTGCCGGATCGGGTGGAACCGCATCATTGGCCAGGACCACGTCGAGCTGATGGCGCAACAGTCGCGCAACCAGCGCTTCCAGTGATCCCGAATCCACCGAAAGCACGACGCTCGGATCGGCAAACAGGGGGCGCAGCCAGTTGACCTGAAAGTTCCGCGACATGGTGGCGACGCTACCGACCCGTACGCGCACGCTGCCTGTGCGGTGTCCATCCAGCCAGCCCAGCATCTGTTCCCCCAGCTCGAACATGCTGTCGGCATACGCAAAAACGCGCTGACCTGTGGCCGTGAGCTCCAGGTACCGTCCGCGGCGGTCGAACAGCGGCTTGCCGATGCGTGTTTCCAGTTGCTTGATTTGCGTCGACAACGCGGACTGCGAGGTATGGATCTGCTTGCTCGTACGTGTCAATGAGCCCTCCTTGGCCACCCGCCAGAAGTAGAACAAGTGCCTGAAATTCAACTGATTAATATCCATTGTTCTGTTTATTGGAACGAAGTTTCACAATAAATATAATTTACAGAATGACCAAAACCAAGAATGATGCGCCCGGCGTTTGACTGAGGTGCACGATGACCGGGTTGTTCGAGGCGAATTTCACGCTGGGTGTGGTGCCGGCAGGGTTGATGGTGGTGGCCACCCTCTGGGCGCGTTGGGGTGGTGCAGCTGCCTGCAGGATGTGGCGCCGGTTCAACGCGCTGGCTCTGTTGGCACTGGGGTTTGCACTGGTGGCACTGGTGGTCGAACTGCTCGCGGCACGGACCGGTCATGGCGTGACAGAGGGCTTCGAGAGCTGGCTTGCGATCAACCAATTCGGCGCGTGGGTCAGCCTTCTGGTTCAGCTGCTGGGCGCGGCGATCGGCGTTTATTCCTCGAAGCACCTCGAAGGCGAACCGCGTCAGAGGACCTACGTGGCGGCGCTCGCGGCGGTACTGGCCTCTGTGCACGTGCTGCTGCTCGCGAACCACTGGATTGTCCTTATTGCAGCGTGGGCGGCCATCGAATGGGCCATGCACGACCTCTTGTGCTTCTACCCGGATCGTCCGTTCGCCTTGCTGGCGGCCCACAAGAAAATGGTGACCGACCGTGCGGTGGACGTGCTGCTCATCGTTGCGGCCGGGCTGGCATGGTCGCAGGTGGGCAGCGGGTCGTTGTCGGCGTTGTGGGCCTATATCGCAGCGGGCCACACCTCGCCCGTGCTGGCCTGGAGTGGCGTGTGCCTGGCCTTGGCGGTGATCGCGCGCACGGCCCTGATGCCGGTACACGGCTGGCTGGTGCAGGTGATGGAAGCCCCGACGCCGGTGTCGGCGCTGCTGCATGCCGGTGTGGTCAATCTTGGGGGCTACGTGCTCGTGTTGTTTGCGCCGCTTCTGGGCGTGGCGCTGGCGGCCCGCTGGCTGCTCGTGGTATTCGGGCTGGTGTCGGCCGTGGTCGGCGGCTTGGTGCTGCTGACACGCGTCAGCCAAAAGGTGCATCTCGCATGGTCGACGATTGCACAGATGGGCTTCATGCTGCTGGAGTGCGGGCTGGGACTGTATCTTTTCGCCGCGTTACACCTTCTGGGCCACTCGCTGTACAAGGCGCACAATTTCTTGAATGCCTCAAGTGCGGTGAAGGAAGCCAGCCGCAAACTCATGACGGGCGATGTGCACAACTCGTGGGCAAGCATGGTATTTGCGGTGCCTGTCGCGTTGGCCATCGTGCTGGGCGTACAGCGGATCGCCGGCAACCCCGCGTGGCCGTGGTGGTGGAGCGGCGTGCTGGCGCTCGCCTGGGCGCCGTTGCTGTGGGTGCCCAGGCCATCGCCCGAACGCCGGGGTATCGTTGCCGCGCGCTTCGTGACGGCAGTGGGTACGGCGATTTTCCTGACCGTGGCCGCGTGCATCGTCGACCGCGCACCGATCGGGGCCGGTGAAACGCCGCTTGCGGGAGCCGGTATTGTCGCGCTCGTCGGCATGGCGGTGATGTATCTGGAAATGGCCGCGTTCCAGTTGTGGCCGCATGCGCTCGTGACCCTGCGCCGTTGGGTATACGCGGGCTTCTACATGGACGAGGGATACACGCACTGGGTACTGCGCCTGTGGCCCACACGCTGGACCGGTGCGGAAACCCGCCATGCGGGATCGCCCGTGCCTACGTCCACTTGCTCGCACTCGGAGGCATGATGGCCATGCAAACCCAAGCGGTCCTTGCGGAACCCGCCACCCCGTTCAGTCATTCTCGCAACACGGCGTTGCAGGACGCGATGGCGCGTGCATGCGCGACCATCATGCCGACATGGCCGCTGGATCAGGCCGTCGCCGTCAATCCGCATTGGCGGCGGGTCGGCTTGCCCATCCGCCGCGTGGCTGCGCGGCTGGCGGTGCTGGGCGATGTCCGCGTATTTCCCGACCGAGCGTATATCCGGCGCAAATGGGAGACGGGTCACATCACGCGTGCCGACCTGGATACCGCACTCGGTGGGCACCTGGCACATGAATCCTGGTCGAATACAGCGGAACAGTATATTGCGCAGCTGGCTGTTCCGTTGCGCGTGCAGCGCGAGCCGTTATTGGTCGACCTATTGGATGACACGGTCCAGAAAAACAAGCGCTGGCCGTGGCGTGCGGCCATCGTTTTTCAGTTGAGCCAGATGTGTGCCACGTATTTCGATCGACACCAGGCCGACTGGCGCGCGGCGGGGGCGCCCAGCCTGTACGGATTCTGGCGTGAAAGCGCGGTGCGCGACCATGGCCTTTCGTCAATGCTGGGCCTGCCGGATCTGGCAAAACAGCTGCACCAGTTGCCGCAGCATGCCGACGAAGCCGCGCACTGGGCGATGGATACGCTGGCACTGCCGAAACATGCGTGGGAGGACTATTGCAAGGCATTGCTGTTGTCGATCAACGGCTGGGCCTCATGGTGCGCCTACATTCAGTGGCAGAAGATGCCCGCGGGAGAGAACGACCGACGCCTGCCGGACTTACTGGTGACACGCCTGGTGTGGGAGGCCATCCTCGCCCGCTGCGTCGCACCCGACCAGCGCCACGAGGCATTGTCCACGTTGGCCATGCACTGGGACGAGTGTGCCGTGCGCATTGATGCCGCCGATAATGCGTTGACCGTCGACGAGGTATGGCAGCAGGCGCTGGAAGCAAGCTACCAGCGGCAACTTGCCGCCAAGTTGTGCATGCAGGTGGCTCCCGCCCCGAAACAGGCGCCGGAAGTGCAGGCCGTGTTTTGTATCGACACGCGCAGCGAGGCCATGCGACGTACGCTCGAAGCGATCGCTCCCGGCGTCCAGACCCGTGCGTTCGCCGGCTTTTTCGGCCTTCCGATCCATTACAACCCACTGGGTACCGACATTCACCGCCCGCAGCTGCCAGGCCTGGCCTACCCCAGTATGGCCGCGCAGGATGTCGTGACCGCGCCGGGCGATGTCGCCGCCAATGATGCACGCACGGCGGCAGTGCGGGTGGCACGCTGGAAGCGCCTCGCACGGCTCGACCAGTGGCTCGGCACCGTGCGTTGGTCAAGCGCGACGTTTTCCTTCGTCGAAGCGTTCGGCGTCGGTTATCTCGGCAAGATCGCACGTTGGATCCGGCCGTCCACGAAACCGCGCGTCAGCGCCGACCGCATCGGCTTGCCGGACGCCGCGCAGGAACAGTGCCGGCCCGTGATCACGGGGCTCGATGTCGCGCAACGCGCAGAACTGGCCGCCGGGGTGCTGCATACCATGGGGCTGGACGATCGCCTTGCGCCGCTCGTGGTGCTGTGCGGCCACACGGGGCATTGCACCAACAACGCGCATGCATCGACCCTCGATTGCGGCGCATGTTATGGCCGCCCGGGCGAGGCCAATGCACGCGCGCTGGCCGCGCTGCTCAACGATGCCGAAGTACGGGCGCGCTTGCGGCAGCACGGCCTCGACATTCCACAGGAAACCGTCTTCGTGGGCGCGCTGCACAACACCACGACCGACGAAGTCACGGGTTTCGATCTCGATCTGTTGTCGCCCGCGGCGTTGACGCGCTGGAAAAAGATGGAGCAGGCGTTCACGGCGGCCGGCGAACGCATTCGCCGCGAACGCGCGCCCGCGCTGCGGATGGACGCCGACCTGTCGCCCGCGGATTTGCTGACCGCATTCCGCCGTCGTGCCAACGATGGCGCGCAGACGCGCCCCGAGTGGGGCCTCACCCGCAATGCGGCATTCTTGATCGGCCCGCGTGAGCGCAGCCGGGGCCGGGTACTGAACCGGACCTACCTGCACGACTACGACGCGCGGTTCGATGCGGACGGCAGCGTGCTGGAAAAACTGATGATGGGCCCGATGCTGGTGACGCACTGGCTGTCGTGGCAATACCACGCATCCACCTGCGATCCCCTGCACTACGGCAGCGGCAACAAGGTGCTGCACAACGTCGTGGATGGTCACGTCGGCGTGTTCGAAGGCAATGGCGGCGATCTGCGCATCGGTCTGCCCAAACAGTCACTGCACAATGGCGAAGACTGGTACCACGAGCCCGTGCGCTTGACGGTCGTGATCGACGCACCCGCCGTGTCCATCGAACAGGCGATCGCGCGCAATGCGATCCTGGGCCAGTTGTTGGACAACGGCTGGCTGCTGCTGTGGCGCTATGAAGAGGATGCCTTGCAGAGGTATGAGCGCGGGCGCTGGCTTGCTCTGGAAGTCTGATGCACTTACACCACCTCCCGAGCCACGGCGCCTCATTCGTGCCGTGCCGCCATCGGCTGCACGATGTCCATTGCATCCGCGCGACACAAGCCGGCGGTGACAACCTGATCATGTTTCAGGTTCAGGTAGATCAATGCCGGAAGCACTGCCCTTCCCAAAGCGG
>CAZMMO010000035.1:0-4922 GCA_964567365.1 uncultured Rhodanobacteraceae bacterium
CCAGGTTGTCCATCCACGCGCCGCCGCCCTTGTTGTCGCGCTTGAAGTAGTCGCAATAGAACAGGCCCAGCGGCTTGCCGTCGGCGTCGTACACTTCGAACACGCGCACGTCCTTCTGGTAGACGGGAATGTCGTGGCGCTCCTTGAAGCTCAGGCCGTACAGCTCGTGGGCGGCGTAGAACACGCCGTTCTTGAGCACGTTGTCGAGCTCGAAATACGGCTTGATCTGGCTCTGGTCGATGTCGTACCGGGCCTTGCGCACCTTTTCGGCGTAGTACTCCCAATCCCACGGCTCGAGCGTGAAGGCCGGCTTGCCGGCGGCCTTCTGCGTACGGTCGATCTCGGCCTGGATGGCCTTGGCCTCGCGCTTGGCCTGGGCCACGGCGGCCGGCGCCAGCTTGGCCATGAAGTCCTCGACGTGGCGCGGCGTCTTGGCCATCTGGTTGGTCAGTTTCCAGGCGGCGTAATCGGGGTAGCCCAGCAAGCGGGCCTCCTCGGCACGCACCTTGGCCAGCTTGCGGATGGTGGCGCGGGTGTCGTTTTCGCCGCCCTTCTCGGTACGCGTCCAGGACGCCTCGAACAGGGCCTTGCGCGTGGCGCGGTCGGAAAGCTGCGAGAGCAGCGGTTGCTGCGTGGTGTTCTGCAGCGGGATCACCCACTTGCCCTTCAGGCCGCGTGCCTGGGCGGCCTGCGCGGCGGCGGCGACCTCGGCTTCGGAAAGGCCGGCCAGCTTGGCCTTGTCGTCGACCACCAGCGCGCCGGCCTTGGTCGCCGCCAGCAGTTTGTTGACGAAGGCGGTGCTGAGTTTGGCCGCCTCCTGGTTGAGCTGTTTCAACCGGGCCTTGTCGGCCTGGGAAAGGTTGGCGCCGTGGCGCACGAAGTTGTGGTAGACCACGTCGATCAGGCGCAGCGAGCCGGGGTCCAGATGCAGCGAATCGCGCTGCTCGTAGACCGCCTTGAGGCGCGCGAACAGCTTCGCGTCGAGAAAGATCGCATCCGCATGCGCGGCCAGCCGGGGCGCTTCCTCGGTCTGCACCTTCTGCAGCACGGGGTTGGTGTCGGCGCTGGTGACGGCGTTGAACGCGTGCATCACGCGGTGCAGCAGGGCGCCGGTCTTCTCCAGCGCCACGTAGGTGTTCTCGAAGGTAGGCGGCTGCGGGTTGTCGGCGATCGCGCGCACCTCGGCCAGTTCCTCGGCCATGCCCTTTTCGATGGCCGGCTGGTAATCCGCATCCCGGATCTTGTCGAACGGCGGCGCCTGGAACGGCAGCGTGCTCTTGGTGAAGAACGGATTGACGCGCTGCGGTGCCACGCTGGACGCGGAGGCCGGCGTACCCGGACGGGCCGAGGCCTGCGGACCGGAATCGGAAGAAGACGGGGAGGGAGAACAAGCGGCCATGGCGAGACTGGCCGTCACGAGGACAGCGAGGGAAGGGATACGCGGCATGATGGGAATTTCCTCGACAGCAAGATACAGACGCCCCGGGCGGTGACGGACGAGTGCACCCGACTGTACTAGGGAAGCCCCGATCGAATCCAATCGCCCGGATGCGACTGGCGGCATGCGTTGTAGGAGCGCACCTGGGCGCGACGACGTCAGCGTTCAACGAGCCTTGCGCCAGTCGCGCCCGGGTGCGCTCCTACAAACACCACACGCGTCGCGGGGTGAGATCAACGCACGTCGTGCAGACGCCAGTGGTTGCCGACCAGGCATTCCAGCCGATGCCGCAGCACGCGCATGGGCAGGTCGGTGTGCACCTGCAGGTCCACCTTGAGGTCGGCTTGTTCGGCCTGCACCGTGGCCTGCGCGTCCACCGCCGACAAGCTCTTGTCGACCCGGTCGGGATCTTCCTGGCGGGCCCGCCAGCGCTCGAACAGTTGCGGCGTGCGCAGGGCCTGTTGCAGCGCCTGGGCCAGGGCCGCGGGGCTGTGCCCCTCGAAGGCGAGATCGGGATCCTCACCGCGCGCGGCGGCGAGGTCGGCAATGGAAAAATAGTAGTGCTGGCGGCTCATGCGGCTTCCTCCTTCGGCGCGCCCATCATGCCAGCACATCCACGGCCGCGGACAGTGATGCGGCGGCGGTCGCAGAGGCGGCGCCGTGTCCGACCACGCCCAGGCAGGGCACGGGCAACAGGCGGCGCAGGGTGTCGAGGTTCTCTTCGGGCCGCAACATGTCCGGATCGATGCCGTTGCCGACCCAGCCCAGCAGTTCGCAACCATCCCCGACGATGGCACGGGCCGACAATTGCGCATGGTTGAGGCAACCCAGTTTCAACCCCACCACCAGGATCACCGGCAACCCGAGCGCCTGCGGCAATGCGCTGGCCAGCAACCGCGGCGACAACGGCGCCTGCCAGCCGCCGACGCCCTCGACGACGACGACGTCGCATTGCCCGGCCAGGCGCGCGTAGGCCGCCTCGATGGGCGCCATCGCGACCTCGGTCCGCATCTGCGCGGCGGCGATGTGCGGCGACACCGCCTCGGCGAAGGCGAACGGATTGCAGTCGGCGTACTCCGGGCGCGGATCGCTGGCTTCGATCAAGGCCAGCGCATCCTCGTTGCGCAATCCCCCGGGCGTCGGCAGGCAGCCGCTGGCCACCGGTTTCATGCCGGTGGCGCGGCAACCGGCCCCGCGCAGGGCCTGCAGCAGCGCACAGGACACGAACGTCTTGCCGACTTCGGTGTCGGTACCGGCCACGAACACGTCACGCATCGGAAAACTCCCGGGGCATCAGGTTTCCCGCCGCCGGAAGCGCCGGCGGAAAGCATCGACCACCACGCCCGTCAGGGCCAGCAGCGTGTAACTGTACCCGGCCACGGCCACCACCCACACGGCCCCGGCGAACAAGGCGATCAACATCGACACGAAGCCGACGGCCGCAATGTAGGCCCACATCACCGAACTCAGCCACGCGCCGACGGCCCCGCCGCGAGGCAAGCCGGAGGCGGTCCGCGCGCTGTGCGCGAACAGCGTTGCCAGGGTGCCGCCCATGCAGGCAAAGGAAAGTCCGAAGCAGGCGAACAGCAACTTCATCGAGCGCAACTGCAGAGGGTCGGCCCCCAGCGAAAAATCGGGAGACAACACGCCGCCGCTGAGGCTGTGGAAGAAACTGGCATACACCAGGTGCAACGGGAACACGAAGATCAGGGCGAAGAACACCAGCAACAGCGACAGGCACAGGCCCGCGCCATCGGTACGTCCGGAGATCTCGCGCCAGCTCACGTGGCCGTGCCAGAACCACGCCAACTGCGCAAAGCACACGGCAAAGGCCGGCACGCCGTACAGCGCATGCACCAGGGCATCCACCGAGCGCGGCAGGCTGGCGCCGCTGATGACCAGCAGCGTGATGGCAAAGGCGAAAGCGGCATCGACGAAATTGTCCAGACGTTCGCTCTGGCGATGCTCGCGACGCGCCGTGATGGTGGAGGATGCTTCGTGCTCGCCCATGGCGCGATAATACGGGTTTTCCCGCTGTCCACGCCATGTTCCACGTCCACGCCGTCACCACCGCCAGCAAGCCCCGCGCCTACGCCGAACTGGCGGCCCAGGCCCGCGCCCTGCTCGAGGGCGAGCACGATCTCGTCGCCAACGCCGCCAATTTCGCCGCCCTGGTGTTCCACGCCCTGCCCGGGATCAACTGGGCCGGCTTTTATCTTTTCGACGGCGACGAGCTGGTGGTCGGCCCGTTCCAGGGCCAGCCGGCCTGCATCCGCATCGCGCTCGGCAAGGGCGTGTGCGGCCTCGCCGCGCAGTCGCGCGAGACCCAGGTGGTGGCCGACGTCAACGCGCATCCCAACCACATCTTCTGCGACTCAGCCTCGCGCGCGGAAATCGTCGTGCCACTGCTGCGCGCCGACGGTTCGCTGCTGGGCGTGTGGGACGTGGACAGCCCGCAGGTCGGCCGCTTCGACGAAGAGGACCGGACCGGCATGGAAGCCCTGTGCCAGATCTTCACGCAAACCCTGGACTGAACCCGCGCATTCCCTCGTCAGTAGGAGCGCACCCGGGCGCGACGGCACCGAGGCTCATTGAGTGCTGATGCCGTCGCGCCCAGGTGCGCTCCTACACGGGTCCGGCCGCCGGGAGACCCCCGTTACCGCCCTCGCCCCTCAAAAACTCCATCACGCGCGTGCGCGCCTCTTCGATTCCGGTGCCCGCATGGGCCGAGAAAGCCTGCATCGTGGCGGTCCAGCCCTCCGCGACGCACGCCTGTTGCGCGGCCTGCAAAGCGGCCGCGGCCTGACCCCGCGACAATTTGTCCATCTTGGTCAGCAACACGTGGCAGGGCAGCTCGCTGGCATGGCAAAAATCCAGCATCAGGCGGTCGAATTCCTTGAGCGGATGCCGCGCATCGGCGATCAGCACCACGCCGCGCAGGCTGCGGCGCTGGCGCAGGTACGCATCGATCTCGCCGCGCCAGTGGGCACGCAGTTTTTCCGGCACCCTGGCATAGCCATATCCCGGCAAATCCACCAGCCGCGTGGCATCATCCAGGGCAAAGACCACCAGTTGCTGGGTGCGTCCGGGCGTGCGCGAGGTGCGCGCCAGCGCCTTGCGGCCGGTCAGGGCGTTGAGGGCGCTGGACTTGCCCGCGTTGGAACGACCGGCAAAGGCCACCTCGGCGCCGCGATCGCTCGGGAGCTGGCTGCAGCGGTGGGCGGCGAGCAGAAAACGGGCGCCCTGCAAGGGGTTGGACGGCATCGGCGGTTTGACCGGGTGGGAATGGGCAGTGATAATTTGGCGGTTTCGGCATTCCGCCATGCATGCAGCTTCACGATTCGGGAGACAGTGTATGAGTTTTCGGCGTGTTGTAGTTTTCTCCGCCGCGCTCGCCGCAGGTGCGGCCATGGCGCAAGGCGCCCCGCAGCAGCCGGCCGCCCCCGCATCGACTCCGGCCCAGGCCGCCTCGACGGCCGCGGCA
>CAZMMO010000035.1:5022-11626 GCA_964567365.1 uncultured Rhodanobacteraceae bacterium
GCAGCCGGCCGCCCCCGCATCGACTCCGGCCCAGGCCGCCTCGACGGCCGCGGCAGCCTCGGCCCCCGCCAGCGCCGCCTCGGTGGCCGCCAGCATGGGGCCGCTGTCGGGCGACGCCCAGGCGGGCCAGGCCAAGGCGGCCGTATGCGGCGCCTGCCACGGAGCCGACGGCAACTCCACCGTCGCCCAGTATCCCAAGCTGGCCGGGCAGAACGAGCACTACATCGTCGAGCAGCTGGAAAACTTCAAGAGCGGGCGGCGCAAGAACCCGATCATGATGGGCATGGCCGCACCGCTGAGCGTCAAGGACATGCATGACATCGCCGCCTACTTCGCCAGCCAGAAGGTCACCGCGGGCGTTGCCGACGAGACCCTGGTCGGCCCCGGCGGCAAGCTGTTCCGCGAAGGCGACGCCCAGCGCGGCATCCCCGCCTGCATGTCCTGCCATGGCCCGGACGGCCGCGGCAATCCCGGTGCGCCCTACCCGCAGCTGGCCGGCCAGCATGCCGACTACGTGCAGCAGGTGCTGACGGCCTGGCACGACGGCGACGTCTGGGGCACCAACAAGCATGCCCAGATCATGCCTTCGATCGCCAAGAAGCTGACCCCGAAGGACATCGCCGCCGTGGCCAGCTACATCGAAGGCCTGCATACCAACAGCCAGGACACCGCCGCCTCCCAGTGAGGCCACTTTGCCTCCGACGGCACGCCGCCGCGGAGGCCCGATCCACAGAGGGTTCCGTCATGCGCACACGTCTTCTGCTCCTCGCGCCCCTGGCCCTCGTGCTGGCCGGTTGCGGCTCTTCCGGCAGTCCGGGTACGCAGGGCACACCGCCCGCCGGCGCGGCCAGCGCGGCTCCGGCGACCACCGTCACGGCGCCAGCCTCGACCGCGCCGGCTCCGGCGACAACCACGGCCGACACGACGGTCGTCGCCACGCCCGTCACCACGCCCGCTTCCGCCACGTCCGCAACCGGCGCCGACACGACGCCGGCGGCAACGACCCCCGGCATGAGCGCGGCCGCCAAGGCCGCGCGTGCCAAGGCCGCAAAGAATTTCGTCGACAACGGCCAGTGGGTCGAAGGCAAGAACTACTTCCTGATCCAGCCGCAACAGCCCAAGGTCACCAACACCGACAAGGTGGAAGTGACCGAGGTGTTCTCCTTCGGCTGCCCGGCCTGCAACCATGCCCACAAGATCATGGACAAGCTGAAGGCGTCGCTGCCGGCCTACGCCACCATGGCCTACCTGCCGGCCGGCTTCCGCCCGGACGAGAATTGGGTGCTGTACCAGCGTGCCTACTACGCGGCCAAGGCGCTGGGCATCGCCGGCAAGACCTACGACGCCATGTTCGACGCCACCTGGAAAACCGGCGAGACCGCCACCTACGATCTCGCCACCGGACGCCCGAAACCGCGCGCGCAGTGGCCGACCATCGACGACATCGCCACGTTCTACAGCCACTACGGCGTGTCGGCCAAGGAGTTCAAGGCCGTGGCCAAATCGTTCGCCGTCAATACCAAGATCAAGCGCGCCGACAAGCTGGTCAAGGCCTACGGCGTGACCGGCACCCCGACCATCGTCATCGACGGCAAATACCGCTTCGACTTCGGCAGTGCGGGCGGCTACGCCAAGGGCATCGAACTGGCGCAGTGGCTGGTGGCCAAGGAAGCGGCGGGCAAGTAGGGCCAGGCAGGGCAGGCACGCGCCGCAGCGGCGCGACACACAGGAGACTTCCATGGTTCCCAAGCGCACCCTCGCCATCCTCGGCGCCCTGCTGTTGACCACCGCCTGCTCGGCGCAGGACACCGGCAGCGCCGCACCGCCCTACACCAACGGCGACCAGTACGTCACGATCGCCTCGCCGCAGCGCTATTCCGACCAGGGCAAGGTCGAAGTGGTGGAGGTGTTCTCCTACGGCTGCATCCATTGCGCCCACTTCGCCCCGTACATGGAAAAGCTGGTCCACTCGCTGCCCAAGGGCGTGGCCGTGCGCTACATCCCGGCCGACTTCAGCCCGGCCTGGGAGCCCTACGCGCGCGCCTACTACGCGGCCCAGGAACTGGGCGTGGCCAAGGCGACCCATCTTGCCGTGTTCAAGGCCAAGTTCCAGCTCAACTACCCAATGAACTCGCTGGACGACCTGGCCAACTTCTACGCGCGTCACGGCGTCGACCGCAAGGCCTTCCTGCGCGCGGCCCATTCACCCGAAACCGACCGCAAGCTGGCCGCGGACACCCGCCTGATCCAGCGCTGGGGCGTGGACGGCACGCCCACCATCGTGGTGGACGGCAAATATCGCAGCAACCATATCCGCAGCTACGACCAGCTGGTGGCCATGACCCAGTGGCTGGTCAAACGCGAGCTGCAGGCGAAACGGCACTAATGGCATTCCCCCCGTCGCGCCCGGTCCGGCTATCATGGCAATCCCTCCCTGCGTCGTCGGAAGCTGACGCAACCCCATGAAACACGCCGATTCCCTCCCCGGGCAAACGCCACTGCGCCTGCTCAGCTGCAACATCCTCGCCGGCGCCCGCGTGCAGCGCTACCGCGAGTACGTCACCCGCAGTTGGGCCAGCGTGCTGCCCACGCGCACCAAGCAGGACAACCTCGACACGCTGGCGCGCATGTTCGAATCCTTCGACGTGATCGGCCTGCAGGAGGCCGACGCCGGCAGCCTGCGTTCGGGCTTCCGCAACCAGACCCGCTACCTGGCCGAAGCGGCCGGCATGCCCTATTGGAGCTACCAGCCCAACCGCCCCATCGGGCGCCTGGCCCACACCGCCAACGGTCTGATCAGCCGCCTGCAGCCTGAACAGGTGCTCGACTATCCGCTGCCCGGGCGCATCCCCGGCCGCGGCGTGCTGCTGGCCAGCTTTCGCCACGGCGGGGACAACGTGGCCGTGGCCGTGGCCCACCTTTCGCTGGGCACCCAGGCGCGCGCGCGCCAGCTGGATTTCATCGCCGAATTGCTGTCCGACTACCCGCACGCCGTGCTGATGGGCGATCTCAACACCGACGCCGACAGCCCGGAAATGCGCCGCCTGTTCCATCGCACCCGCCTGCAGCCGCCGGCCAGTTCGACCCTCACCTTCCCCAGCTGGCACCCGCAGCGCGCCATCGACCACATCCTCACCTCCAGCGACATCGAACTGGAGCGCGTATGGACGCTGGCCTCGGTCTTCTCCGACCACCTTCCCCTGGCGGCGCAGATCCGCCTTCCCGGCGCCAGGGAGCAACGCCTGCCGCCGGAAAAACTCTCCGCCTGACCGGCACCGTCCGCCGCCCCTTGCCATCCAGGTAGGAGCGCACCTGGGCGCGACGGCATCAGCGTTCAACGAGCCTTGCGCCAGTCGCGCCCGGGTGCGCTCCTACAAAAAAGCGGGTAGTCACCGGCAAATCCGAGGGGGTTCGGGATCCCCTGTCGGCAAACGCCGGTGGTTCACCTACAATCGGCGTGCGGGGGGAAATACAATACGGAGCCGACATGCCGCGTCCCCAACCCCCGTCGCGTCACGCCATCCGCCTCGTCCTGGTCCTGTGCAGCGCCCTGTTCTGCCTTTCGCTGCACGCCGCGGACAGCACCACCCTCACGGCCCAGCGCGCCGCGTTCAAGCAGGCCTATGCGGCCGCCCGGAATGGCGGTGACGACTGGCGCGCGCTGGCCGGAGGGCTGAAAGACTATCCCCTGTACCCGTGGCTGGAAGCCGCCGCGCTGGAACACGACCTGCGCAGCCTCGACACGGCCACCGTGCGTCGCTACCTGGACCGCTATCCGGACCTGCTGCCCGCCCACGACCTGCGCCGGCACTTCCTGGCGGAACTGGCGCGGCGCAAGGACTGGACGAACTTTCTCGCGTTGTACCGCGACGGACTGGGTACGTCCCTGGCCTGCGATGCGCTGCAGGCCCGGCTGGCGCGCGGTGACACCCTGCGCTGGCACGACCTGGAGGCCATCTGGAAGCATGCATCGCTGCCATCCAGTTGCACCCCGGTGCAGAAGTGGGCCCATGCGCACGGCCTGCTCACGCGCGCACGCCTGTGGCAGCGCATCGACATCGCGGTCGATGCCGGCCGCGGCGACACCGTGGCCTGGCTGGCGCGCTGGCTCGACGGCAGCGATCAGGAGCAGGCGCAACACCTGGCGCAGGCCCTGCGCCACCCGGCCGCCGCGGCCAGGGCCGCCACGGACTGGACGGACATCCCGCGCAACCGGCACGCCGCCACCCTCGCCATGGTGCGCGTGGCGCGCCGCGACAGCGACCGTGCCGACCGCCTGTGGCCCGCACTGCAAAGACACTTCCGTTTCAGCACCGCACAGACCGACCGCATCCGCGCCGCCATGGCCCTGTATGTGGCCACCGACTTCAGCGACGACGCCCTGCAACGCCTGGCCGCCCTGCCCGCCGCCGCGCAAACCCCCGCCACGCGCGCCTGGCGCGTGCGCGTGGCCCTGGCCAAACAGGACTGGAAGGCCGCCCTGAAAGGATTGGACGCCCTCGACAAGGCACAGAAACAGGAAGGCGAATGGCGCTACTGGCGCGCGCGCGTGCTCGAACAACTGGGCCACACCAAGGACGCCCACGCGCTGTACCTCGAACAGGCCCGGTCGGCCACCTACTACGGATTCCTCGCCGCCGACCGCGCCCACCGGCCCTACACCATCTGTACGCGCCCGTTCGATGGCGATACGGCACTGGCAAACAGCCTGCTGCGCCGCCCCGAGATGCAGCGCGCCTTCGAGCTGTTCGCGACCGGCCTGTTGCATGATGCACGCCGGGTCTGGCAGCGCGCGCTCAAGGGCGACAGCGCGCGCACGCGCCAGGTCGCCGCCCAGATCGCCTGGCAGCGCGGCTGGTACGACCGCGCCATCCGCACCTTCAGCCACGGCACCCTCAAGCAGCTTTACAACCAGCGCTTTCCGCTGGCGCGCGAGGACGGCGTGGACGCGCAGGCCACCGACGCCGGCATCGACCCGGCCTGGGCCTATGCCATCATCCGCGCCGAAAGCGCGTGGATGCCCGACGCCCATTCCGGCGCCGACGCGCGCGGCCTGATGCAGTTGCTGCCCTCGACCGCGCGGCTGGTCTCGCGGCGCCAGGGCATTCCCTACGACGGCAACCTCTACGACCCGCGCACCAACGTCGCGCTGGGCACGCACTACCTGGCCCACATGGCCGCCCGCTACGGCGGCGCGCCGTACCTGGCCACGGCCGCCTACAACGCCGGCCCGGCCCGGGTGGATCAGTGGCTGACCCAGCGCGGCAACCTGCCCGCGGACCTCTTCGTGGTCACCATCCCGTTCCATGAAACCCGCACCTACGTGATGCGCGTGCTGGCCTACAGCGTCATCTACGACTGGCGCATGCACGGCGACGCGGTGGCGCTGGACCAGCGCCTGCCACGCTTCGGCCAACCGTATGCGCCGCCCGACGCCGGCACGCCGCGCAAGGCCGTGGTCTGCCCGGCCAACAATGTCGCCAGCCGGCAGGACCCGTAGGAGCGCACCCGGGCGCGACAGGTTCAAAGCCCATTGAACGCCGATGCCGTTGCGCCGGCAGTGCCGTCGGAAAAAACCGCGCGCCAGTCTGTGGTTCAAGGCTCACTGAGTGTCGATGCTGTCGCGCCCGGGTGCGCTCCTACACAAAACCGGCGCATGGCACAATCGCGGCATGCGCATCTATCTGGTGGGCGGCGCCGTCCGCGACAAACTGCTGGGCCGCGAGGCCTTCGACCGCGACTACGTGGTGGTCGGCGCGCGCCCGCAAGAGCTGACCGCGCTGGGCTACAAGCCCGTGGGCAAGGACTTCCCCGTGTTCCTGCACCCCGACAGCGGCGAGGAATACGCACTGGCGCGCACCGAGCGCAAGAGCGGCCGCGGCTATCACGGTTTCGTCTTCCACACCGAACCGACGGTGACACTGGAAGAGGACCTCGCCCGCCGCGACCTCACCATCAACGCCATGGCCGAGGCCGAGGACGGCACGCTGGTCGACCCGTTCCATGGCCGACGCGACCTCGAAGAACGCATCCTGCGCCACGTATCGCCGGCGTTTGCCGAGGACCCGGTGCGCATCCTGCGCGTGGCGCGTTTCGCCGCCCGCTACGCGCCGCTGGGCTTCCGCGTGGCCGAGGACACCCTGGCCCTGATGCGGCAGATGGTGGCCGACGGCGAGGCCGACCACCTGGTCGCCGAGCGGGTCTGGACGGAAACCCGCAAGGCCCTGGCCGAAAAACAACCTGCGGCCTTCCTGCAAACCCTGCGCGCCTGCGGCGCATTGCGCGCGCTGCTGCCCGAGGTCGACGCCCTGTACGGCGTGCCGCAATCGCCCGAGCATCATCCCGAGGTGGACGTGGGCCTCCACGTGGAAATGGTCGTGGACATGGCCGCGCGACTGGCGCCCGGCGACGACCTGGCCGGCTTCTGCGCCCTCACCCACGACCTCGGCAAGGCCCTGACCCCGCGTGAGGAACTGCCGCGCCACCTCCTGCACGAACAACGCGGCGTCGGACCGCTGGAGACCTTGTGCTCGCGCCTGAAAGTCCCCGCCGAACACCGCGCCCTGGCCCTCGCCACCTGCCGCCAGCACCTCAACGCGCACCG
>CAZMMO010000036.1:0-11579 GCA_964567365.1 uncultured Rhodanobacteraceae bacterium
GCAACGCACCGCGCATCCACGCGTCGGCGATGACCGGCTTGCCGTCGATGCGCCCGCCCTCGAGCATGAACTGGCCGAAACGCGCGTAGTCGGCCAGGGTGGCAGAGAACCCGCTGCCGCCGGTGTCGACATCGCCGCAGGGATCCTTGAGCCAGTAGGCGTCCGCCGCCATGCCGTAAGGCTTCCACACGGTCTGTGACAGATAGGTGGCCAGGGAACGATGGGTGGCCCGCGCAACCAGGATCCCGAGCAGGTCGGTTTCGGCCGTGTTGTAGTTCCAATGCGTGCCCGCCGGCCACTGCCGCGGAAGCTTGGCAAGGTAGGACAGCACATGCGGTTGATGGTCCCGGCAGGCACCGAGGTACATCCGGGCCACGTCCGAGGTGGGACTGGTGTAGCTTTCGTCCCAGCGCACGCCGGAGGTCATGGTCAACAATTGCCGAACGGTCACGTCCGCATAGGCGCTGCCGCGCAGTTGCGGGAGGTAGGTCGACAGGGAGTCGTCCAGGCTGTGGATGTAACCCTGCTCGAGCGCAATACCCAGCAGGACCGAGGTGATCGACTTGGCCACCGAAAACGAGGCCCAATGCTGATCGGGGCCGAAGCCGAGCGCATGACGGCGCAAACGCACCCGTCCATCCTGCAGCACCAGGATTCCGGCCACGTGATAGGTCTGCATGTACCGGGCCAGGGTCATGGACGAATCCGTCCACCGCGGCACCAGCGGCTTTCCTTCCGGCAGCTTATGAACGTCCTTGTCATGAGCCACGCGATCGGCCGGGAACAATTTGTACATCTTGCGGAACCGTGCCTCGCGCTGGGCCTGGTCCCAGGTCAGCGAGCCTTCCCGTCGCTGTCCCCAGGTCTGCGGTTCCGTGGCCGCGACCGGCAACATCAGCCCCAACGACAGGAGCAGGACGGACAAAAGGCGAATACAGGTGCAATTGCGCATGGCGGGCTCCAATGACGAGACGATGGTCGGTGACGCGCCACATTCGGGCGTGGACTTTCTCGTGACGCACCAGGCCCGAAAAATTGAAACGGCCGCGGCAGCGGCACGGGAAGACACGCACCGGAGGAGTCCCCGGACGACATGCACGGCTTGCCGCTTTCCCGCTTCCACGCACAGGTGAAACGAAAATGTACATCGACATCGGCAACCCCATCGAACGCACGCCATCGGCGTACGATTTTCCGTTGCTTCTCAAGCAACTGTGGATCACGCCACTGGCCAACCATCCGCAGCGGGAAATCGTCCACCGGGGCCGCGAACGCTTCACCTACCGCGAAACCCGCGCACGCGTCGGCCGCCTGGCATCGGCCCTGGCCGGCCTGGGCGTACGCCCGGGCATGACGGTAGCGGTCATGGACTTCGACAGCCACCGTTACCTGGAATGCTATTTCGCGATACCGATGATGGGCTGCGTGCTGGAAACCGTGAACATGCGCCTGTCGCCGGAGCAGATGGCCTTCACGCTCAACCATGCCGAAGCGGACGTGATCCTGGTCCACGCCGCACTGGCGCCACTGCTGGCCGCCATTGGCAAAAAGCTGGACAAGGACGTGCAGGTAATCCTGATGGCCGACGGCAAGCCCGCCTCCGACACCCCCGACATGGGCGGACTGCCCTGCCGGGGTGAATACGAGGCACTGCTGGCCGGGGCCGATCCCGGATACGAGTTCCCGGACTTCGACGAGAACACGCGCGCGACCACGTTCTACACCACCGGCACCACCGGTCGCCCCAAGGGCTGCTATTACAGTCATCGCCAACTGGTGCTGCACACCCTGGCCATCGCCGGATGGTTCGGCACGACGCCGCAACAGGGGCGACTGCACCGCGACGACGTCTACATGCCGATCACCCCAATGTTCCACGTGCACGCCTGGGGCATGCCGTACGCCGCCACCCTGCTGGGCCTCAAGCAGGTCTATCCCGGCCGTTACGAGGCGCCGGTGCTGCTGCGGCTGATACGGGACGAGGGAGTGACGTTCTCGCACTGCGTCCCGACGCTACTGCAGATGCTGCTGGAACACCCCGACTCCGACCGCACGAACCTGTCCAATCTGAAGATGGTGATCGGGGGATCGGCTCTGCCGCAGGGGTTGTGTCGCATGGCGCTGGCGCGCGGCATCGACGTGTTTGCCGGCTACGGCATGAGCGAGACCGCGCCAATCCAGGCCGTCACGCACCTGCGTGCAGGCGAGCTGGCCAACAACCTCGACCGGCAGGCGGCGCTGCGCACGCGTACCGGCAGCCCGTTCCTGCTGTGCGACGTCCGCGTGGTCGACGAGTTCATGCAACCGCAGCCGCACGACGGAACCGCCCAGGGCGAGGTGGTCTTCCGCAGCCCCTGGTTGACCCAGGGCTACCTCAAGGAACCGGAACGTTCGGAGGAATTGTGGCGCGGCGACTGGCTGCATTCGGGCGACATCGGCACCATCGATGCCGAAGGCCGGCTGCAGATCCGCGACCGCCTCAAGGACGTGATCAAGACCGGCGGGGAATGGGTGAGCTCGCTGGAGCTCGAGGACCTGATCTCCCGGATGCCCGGCGTGGGCGAAGTGGCGGTGATCGGCATCCCGGACGCCCGCTGGGGCGAGCGGCCGCTGGCGCTGGTGGTGCCGCGCGCCGATGCCATGCCGGATCCCAAGGTGATCCGCGCCCGCCTGCAGGCGCTGGTGTCCGAGGGAGCCATTCCGCGGTATGCGGTCCCGGACCAAATCCGCGTGGTGAAGGAACTGGCCAAGACCAGCGTCGGCAAGCTGGACAAGAAGGCGTTGCGCAAGTCCTGCCTGCTCGACGGATGAAAGCGGTCGCTTCGCGGCGTTTCCGTTTTTGCGCACGCGCGCGTCTTGCGGGGGAAGGGTTTCGTTGCGGCCTGCGCCCGCAACCGCGACGGCAAACCCCGCTGTCCGACCCAGACAGGACAAGCGTTCCGCACCGGCGGCGCCGGACCCACATCCACTCGACGCGGGTTGAACCCACATGACATCGCAATCGCCCGGAACGGCCAGGACCCGGTTCGTTGCCCTGCTCGGCGTGATGCTGCTGGCCGGCTTCGGCCTGCTGTGCGCATGCGGCAGCCACACCGACGCCGCCGCGGACGCCCGCACAGTCACGTTTCCCGCCTACTACCCGCACGACTACGCCAGCCTCGTGCAACGTTCCCGCAACGAGGGCGGCCGGCTGGTCATCTATTCCAATCTGTCGCAGCGGAACTGGGCCCCCGTCTTTCGTGCCTTCCAGGCGAAATACCCGTGGGTACGGGACGTTTCGGCCAACAACCTGAACAGCGACGAGGTGTTCCAGCGGGCGCTTTCCGAGCAGGCGACGGGGCGTGTCCGGGTGGACCTGCTGGTCTCCAACGCCACCCGTGCCTGGGTACGGTTCGCGTCCCGGGAAGGCACGCTCACGGCCTACGATTCACCCGAATTGCAGAAACTGCCGGCGTTCGCCCGGGCCTTGCCGAACGTCTTTGTCATGTCGACCGATCCCATGCTGCTGGTCTACAACAGCGCATTGATGAAGACGCCGCCCACGGGAATCGCGAGCCTGGCGCGCATCGTCTCCGCGAACCCGAAAAAATTCGACCAGCGGGTCGAGGTGCGCGACCCCGCCAGCTCCTTCGGCTTCGTGGTCAACCATGCCTTTCTCGCGCACGGCGGTGGCGATGCGTGGTCGACCTACGAACGCATCCTCCCCCTGGCGCGACCGGAAACCTCTTCGGGCACCATGATCGAAAAGCTGATTTCCGGCGAGTACCTGGCCGGTTTCCCGATCAGCAGCTCGGTGCTTCCCATGATTGCCGACAGCGGCGGACTGGTCCGCTACGTCTATCCCCGCGACGGAACCGTGGTCCTGCCACGCGGCATCGGAATTGCCGCCGGAGCGCCGCACCCGGCCACCGCCAGGTTGTTCCTCGACTTCGTCCTGTCCGCGCCGGGTCAGGCGGCCGTTGCGCAAGGGGGACTGACCGCGTACCGCGCCGGAGTCGATCCGAATGTTCCGGGCACCCATACCTACCAGGAAATCCTGCGCGCGGTCGGGCGAGACCACATCATCTTCGCGAAGTACACGCTGGTCCCGACGCCGGAGGCAAACGCCTTTCTCGGCCGCTTTTACCGGTCGATGGGCCGCTAGCCGATGATGGAGGAGGAAAACCCGCGGCCGGCGTTCGGCGCGCCACGCCATCGACGACTCCTGGGAGTCGGGCGCGACCGGGTGGTGCAGTACGCCGTCCTGGGCGTGGTGACACTGCTGGTGCTCGCCCCGATCGTGCCGATCCTGTTCCAGGCTTTTGTCGACCGCCCGCTGTACGAGGCCGGCGGCATGTTCACGCTGCACGGTTACATCCGGCTCTTCACGCAGTCCGGGTTCGGCGCGGTGATCGGGAACACGCTGGCATTCGCGGCGATGACGACCGTGTTCGCGCTTCTCGTCGCCATCCCGATTGCCATCGTCGTCACGCGGACGCGATTGCCCGGCGGCCGCTGGTTCGCGTTCACGATGCAGTGGCCGTTTTTCGTCTCGTCGCTGGTGCTCGGGTTCGGCTGGATCATCATGTACGGTCCGGCGGGCTTCGTGAGCGTGTGGGTGCGCGGCATGGTCGGCCACGTGCCCTGGTCGCTGTATTCGCTGCCGGGCATGGCCATCACTGAGGCCGTCGCGCTGGCACCGATCGCGTACGTGTTCTGCGCCAACGCGCTGCGCCGGTCCGATGCCTCCCTCGAAGCGGCGGCGCAACTGTGCGGAGCCGGACCCTTGCGCATCATCTGCCGCGTCGTGTTGCCGATGCTGCGACCGCCGATCGTGTACAGCTCCGTGCTGGTGTTTTCCATGGCCGTGGAGACGCTCAGCGTTCCGCTGCTGTACGGGCAGCCGGTCGGCATCGACGTGTTCTCCACGTTTCTCTACCGGCACGGGCTGCAGTCGATCGACCCCGACTACACGGTGCTGGGCGCCGCCTCCACGATCATCCTGGCGCTGACGCTGGTCCTGCTGGTGGTCCAGGCGCGGCTGCTGAAGCATGCGGCCCGCTTCGTGTCGGTCCGCGGCAAGGCGTCACGGCCGCGGCCGCTGGAGCTGGGATGGCTGCGCTGGGTCGGCATGGCATTCATCACGGCGTACGTGACCCTGGGTGCCCTGGTGCCCCTGGCCGGCCTGGTGGTGCGCTCGTTCACGCTCATCCTCACGCCGCTGCAATCGCCGCTGAAGACCCTGACGCTGGACAACTACGCGGCCATCTACCGCTATCCGGTCTACGTCGGCGCCATCGGCAACAGCCTGGTGATCGCCACCGTCGGCGCATTGGCGATGAGCGCGCTGGCGGTCCTGGCCGTCATGATCGCCCGCCGCACCCCGTTTCGCCTCTGCCGCGTCCTGGAGTACGTATGCCTGATCCCGCAATCGATCCCGGGCATCGTCCTGGGCCTCGGGTTCTTCTGGGCCTTCGCCTACGCGCCGTTCGGCACGGGCGCGGCGATACAGGGCACACTGTGGGCCCTGGTGCTGGCACTGGGGCTGCGCGCCCTGCCCAGCGCCTTCGGATCGGTCGCGCCGGCAACCATGCAGATCGGCTGCGAGCTGGACGATGCGTCCCGGGTGTCGGGGGCGGATTGGGTGACGACGTTTTTCCGCGTCCTGCGGTCGCTGGTCACTCCCGCTTTTGCCGGTGCCGTCATCCTGGGCTTCGTGTTGATCCTGAAGGAGTATTCCTCGGCGGTCTTCCTGGCCACGGCGGACACGCAGATCTTCGGCACGGTCATGCTGGTGCTGTGGACCCAGGGCGGGACCGGGTCGGTCGCGGCGCTGGCCACCATGCAGATTGCCCTCACGGCCGTGATCGTGGCCGTGGCCAACGCCTTGCTGCGGAGACGCTACCGTGCCTGACCTGACCATCCACGGCCTGTCCAAGACGTTCGAGGGAAATCCCGTCCTGCGGGAGCTTTCGCTGACCGTCCGCGACGGCGAGTTCTTCACCTTGCTGGGACCCAGCGGCTGCGGAAAGTCCACCACCCTCCACTGCGTGGCCGGCCTCGAAAGACCGTCCGCGGGCCGGATCGTCGTCGGCGAGCGGGTGTTCGTCGACAGCAACCGCGGTACCTTTCTGGCGCCGGAGGAGCGCAACCTGGGCATGGTGTTCCAGTCCTACGCGCTGTGGCCGCACATGACGATCGCCGGCAACCTCGCCTTCCCGCTCGCGCTGCGCAAGGTGCCCCGGGCCCGGCAACGGCAGCACATCCACGCTGCGCTCGAGAAGGTCGGACTGGCGGGACTGGCCCGGCGCTATCCGCACCAGCTCTCGGGCGGACAGCAGCAGCGGGTGGCCCTGGCCCGCGCCCTGGTGTACTCGCCGGCGCTGCTGCTGCTCGACGAACCGCTGTCGAACCTGGACGCCAGGCTGCGTGACCAGGCGCGCGCCTGGCTCAAGCAACTGCAGGGCGAGCTTGGCCTGACTACGGTGTACGTGACCCATGACCAGGAAGAGGCACTCGCCCTGAGCGACCGCATCGCGGTGATGTCCGAGGGGCGGATTCTCCAGGTGGCCGATCCGCACACGCTGTATCTGCACCCGGCCAGTCCCGAGGTCGCGGCCTTCGTGGGTCGATGCAATTTCCTGCGCGGCACGCTGGAGGCCAGCGACGGAGCGCGTCATCGCGTGCGCCTGGACGACGGCGATGCCGTGCTGGAAGCCGAATGCGATTTTGCCGCGCCACCGGGAGCGGCCGTCACCGTCGCCATCCGTCCCGAGTGGTTCGAGGCGACGACGACGGACCGGCCGACGGCAGCCGGCACGAACCGGCTGTCCGGCACACTGGTGACGGCATCCTATGTCGGGGCCCGTCATCAATGCCAGGTGCGGCTCGGCGGCGAGGTCGTGGAGGTCGAGGTCCCCGGCCCCGCTCCACAACAGGACATGCAACTGGCGCTCGCTCCTACAAACGTGCGGTTGTACGCCCGCGGCACGTAAGGCGCGACGGTTTCAGTATTCGGGTGTTGGCGCGTCTTGGTGGATAGGCCCGCTCTTGGCGGCCCGTCCATCACCACACACCGCAGACCCGGGAGGTTGATCGTGCAATCGCGCCAACGACGGTTTTCGAGAGCGGGCCTCGCCTGCATGCTTGCCCTGTGCACGGGCCTGGCCATGGCCGGCGGGACGGTCGATACTGGTACGGCCACCTACACACGCGATCCCGGACAAGCCGTGGACAAGGTCTACACGGCACGAATCGGCAAATACACGACGCGCCCGGACTTCAACTCTCCGTTGACCGACTATCTGCCGGCCTCCTCCACCGTGCCCACGCCGCTGGACGTGCTGGGGCACATCGCCGGCGCGCCCGACTACCTCCCCTACCCGGCGGACATCTACCGCTACTTCCGCGCGCTGGCCAAGAGCAGCCCGCGCGTGCGCGTGTTCACCATCGGCCGTACCGCGGAAGGGCGCGAAATGATCGCCGTGGCCGTGGCCGATGCCGGGCTGCTCGATCAGCTGGATGCCAACCGCGCACGTCTGGCGAAGCTGGCCGACCCGCGCCTGATCTCCATGGACGACGCCGTCGCCGACCGGTTGATCGCGGACTCGACACCGGTGTACTACATCACCGGCTCGACCCACGCCAACGAGACCGGCTCGCCCACCGCACTGATGGAACTGGCCTACCGCCTGGCGGTCGACGACGCGCCCTACATCCGGCAGATCCGCAAGCACGTGATCACGCTGATCACGCCGGTCGTGGACGTCGACGGGCGCAGCCGCATGGTCGACATCTACAACTGGCACCTGGCCCATCCGGACCGCAAGCGGCCGCCCCTGGTGTACTGGGGCCACTACGTCGCCCACGACATCAACCGCGACGCGCTGTGCATGGCATTGCCGGAAACGCGCAACATCGCCGACACCTATCTGCGCTGGCATGCGCAGGTCCTGCACGACCTGCACGAATCGCGTGCGCTGCTGTACGACAACACGATCGGCGACGGCCCCTACAACGCATGGCTCGATCCCATCCTGGTCAACGAATTGCACGCGCTGGCATGGAACAACGTGCAGCAGATGACCCGGCTGGGCATGCCCGGGGTCTACACGCATGGCAAGTTCGACACCTGGAGTCCCGCCTACCTGCTGTTCATCGCCACCATGCACAACGGCATCGGCCGCCTGTACGAGACCTTCAGCAACCATGGCGCCGACACGCTCGAGCGCGTCCTGCCGCCGGACAAGTACCAGCGGACGTGGTGGAGGGAAAACCCGCCGCCGGCAAAATTCCTCTGGTCGCAACGCGACAACAACAACTACACCGAAACCGGCCTGCTGACGACGCTGCATCATTTCGCCACGCACACGCGGCAATATCTGCGCGACTTCTACCTCAAGAGCAAGCGTTCCATCCGCAAGCCGCAACTGGCCGGGCCTGCAGCCTACGTTTTCCCCGCCGGCGACCGGCGCCACGGCTCGCAGGCACGCCTGCTGCGTGTCCTGCAACGCCAGCACGTGGAAATCAGCCGCACCACGTCAGCGGTCACCCTGCCGGCGAAAAAAACGGCGGACACGACACGCAAACGCACCTTTGCGGCCGGCAGCTACGTGGTGCGCATGGACCAGCCCTACTCGCGCATCGCCGACGCGCTCCTGGACCGCCAGTACTGGTCGCCGGACGATCCGCACCGCCATCCCTACGACGACACCGGCTGGTCGCTGGGCGATTTGTTCGACGTGCAGGTGGTGCGTGTCGACGACCCGGGCATACTTAAGGCACCCATGAAACGGCTGACCCGACCGGTCTCCGTACCCGAGGGCCTGGCCGGCGTGGATGCGCCGCGGGGAACCCTGCCGCGCATCGCCGTCATGCACACCTGGCTCAACACCCAGACGGAAGGCTGGTGGCGGCTGGCCCTGGACCGGCTGGGGGTGGCCTACGACTACATCAGCACGCAGGACGTGGCCCGCATCCAGGATCTGCGCAAGGAATACGACGTCATCGTGTTCGCGCCGGTCGGCAACGCCGGCATCCACCCCTTGCGCAGCCTGCCGGTCACCACGCGCCAGATCATCGACGGCCTGCCCATGTTCGGCGGCCCCCTGCCCTGGCAAACCACGGCATCGACGCCCCATCTGGGCCACATCGACGCCACCGCCGACATGCGGCCGGGGCTTGGATCCCGCGGCGTGGAGAACCTGAAGCGCTTCGTGTCCCGGGGCGGACTGCTGATCACCTCCCAGGACACGGCACGGTTCGCCATCGACGTGGGCCTGGCACCGGGGGTCTTCGTCGCACCGACGGACAAGCTGCGGGTCGTGGGCAGCGTGCTGCAGGCGCGATTCGTCGACAGCGGCAGCCCCATCGCCGCCGGTTATGCGGGCAGCGGGCTGGCCATCTACAGCGCGCGGGGGCTGGCTTTTACCGTATCGGATTCGACCCGCGGTTCGGCGGGACTGTCCGATGCCGCCGGATTCAAGCGCGCGACCGGGCGCGGCGGACCGGAGGAACGCGACATCCCGCAAGGCCGCCCGCACGTCGCCCCGCCGGCGCTGCCGCAGGCCGAACCCTGGCAGGCGCTGCCGCTCGGAGCGGACCACCGGCACAACAACTACTGGATGATCCCGCAGAACCTGCGGCCGGACGTGATCCTGCGTTTTGCCGATCGCAAGCACCTGTTGCTGTCGGGCCTGCTCGAACACGGGGAAGAAATCGCCGGACGCCCGGCCGTCGTGCTTGCGCATTACGGCACGGGGCACGTACTCCTGTTCGCCAACAACCCCATGTGGCGCAGCGAGACGATCGGCAGCTACGCGCTGGTGCTCAACGCAATGACCCATTACGGCAAACCGGGCGACACGGGTGGTCAGTGAAATGACCAGCTGGCCCGCAGCGACCAGGCCCGGTCCGGGATGGCCCGCAACGCGAGGCATCATCCCGGACCGGGCACCCCATTTCCGCTTTCGCGCGCCGATGCGTCATAGTAGGTGACAAGGGCGCCTGCGCAGGGTCATGGCATGCATCGGAAACGGCAACAACCCGCCACCAGCGACGTGGACGCATCGACGGATGCGAGTGATTCGCCCGCGACGCAGTCGGTGCACCTGCACGACCTGTTCGAGCAGCACAACCGCGCCCTGGTGTATTTCCTCAGGGCCAAGCTGGGCTCGGAAAGCGAGGCGCGGGACGTGGCCCAGGAGGCGTACGTGCGACTGTTGCAGCTCGATCGTCCGGATACCGTCGGCTTCCTGCGCGCGTACCTGTACCGGGTGGCCACCAACATCGCCGTGGACCATCTGCGGCGCCGCTCGGTCCGCGACCGCAACGCCACGCAGGCGGGAATGCTGTTCGAGCAGTTGCTGACGCGACCGGGACCCGAAAGCCGGGCTCTCGACGCCCAGCAGCTCGACGTCGTCAAGGCGTCCCTGGGCGAGTTGCCCGAGAAGTGCCGAAAGGCCTTCGTACTGCATTTTTTCGCGGAGCGTTCGGTGCGCGAAATCGCGCGGGACATGCACGTGACCGAGCGCATGGTCAGGTACCATATCGCCAATGGCCTCGCGCACTGCAGGTCCGCCCTGGATGCAGTCGATCCACAGGCATCACCATGACACACGCCCATCATGACAACCCGGCAACCACGGAAAACCTGCGCACGTTTCGCGCGGCACGGTGGCTGATGCGGCTGCGCCATCGGGATATCGACACCGAGCAGTTCAACGAATGGCTGGACTGGGCAAACCGGGACGAGCGCAACCTGGCCACCTTCGAAGACATCCGCAACCTGGCGGACGGCCTGACCCATCTCAGTGCCGAGCAGAAATCGGAAATGCTGCGCGAGTGCCTCGACGCGCCGGCGACGGCCCGCGCGACGAACCGTTCCCGGCGGCGGTGGCGCATCGGCATGGGGCTGGCGGCCAGCGTACTGATCGTGGCCGGAATCCTGGTGTATGCGGGTCTCGCAAGCCGGCACGACGGCGCATTCCGCGATCAGTACCAGACGCTCGCCGGCCATACCCGTTCGGTGGAGCTTCCGGACGGTACTTTCATGGAACTGGCGGCCGGCTCGCGCGCCACTGTCGTCTATCGCGCCCATGCCCGCACGGTCGAACTTGCCGCCGGCGAGGCGTATTTCAAGGTCCAGCACGATGCACGACGTCCCTTCATCGTGCACGTCGGGGATTTGCGTCTGGAGGATATCGGCACCGCGTTCAATGTCCGCAAGGGCAGCGACAAGGTCGTCGTCGCGGTGGCCGAAGGTGCGGTCAAGGTGTCGGCGGACCAGCCCGCCGGCAAGTCGCAGCGCAAGACCCCGCCCAGCGGCGAGGTGATGCTGGTGGCCGGACAACAACTGGCCACCCAGGGAGCCACCCGGGTGGTGACGCACGTCGAACGCGGCAACATCGCCGAATGGCGCAGCGGCAGGCTGCGTTTCCGCGACGCGCCCCTGTCCGAGGTCGTGACCGAACTGGACCGCTACGCCTCCCGACGGGTGGTCCTGGATGGCCCCGAAGTCGGCCAGCTCCGTTTCACCGGCACGGTCTTCATCGACCGCGTCGATGCCTGGCTTGCCGCCGTCGGCAGGACCTTCCCCGTGC
>CAZMMO010000037.1:0-11460 GCA_964567365.1 uncultured Rhodanobacteraceae bacterium
TCAGCGCGTGAAGTAGTCGACCGGCATGATCACCCACATGAACAGCAGGAACAGCACCACGCCAAGCGCGACGACCTGCAGCAGCGGGTCGTAGTAGCGCACGCCGATGAACCAGGCCCCGATGAGCATGATCATGAAGAACGCCAGCAGCAGATGCACCGCCAGGCCCAGCTGGCCCGGCACCACCGGCGCGATCGCGGCGGTAACCGCCAGCGCCAGCATCAGCACCACGTAGACCACGACATACAGACGGTGTGTGCGCAAGAAATTCATGTTCGCAACAAATGCAGGGCAGTGAAGACGAAGACGCTGAGGATAATGGTGAAGGACCAGTACACGCCCGAAATCCTGACCTGGCGCTCCCACGACGCGGGATAGTTGCGGCGCCAGCCCAGAAACATCACCACCAGTAACAGCCCCACGCCGATCGCGATATGTATGGCATGCATCCCGGACAGGATGTAGTAAAGGTTGAAAAACAATTCGGCCTGGGCCGGATGGGGGCCATCGTAGCGGAACGGCAGCCAGGACAAGGGCATCAGGCCTTCCGACATCTCGTGCCAATACGAATAGCCCTTGATGGCCAGGAACACCAGGCCCAGAAATATGGTGGTCCCGACCAGGCCCAGGCCTAGCCGCCGCCGGTCTTCACCGATCGCCGCCGCGCTCAGCGCCATGGTGAACGAACTGGTAAGCGCAACCGCCGTGTTGATGGTGGCTACCGTCAGATCCAGATGAGCGGCCGCATGCGCAAACGCATCCGGATGCAGATAGCGATTCATGGCGAAACCCATGAAAACGGCGCTGAACATCATGAATTCCGTCGCCAGAAAAATCCATATCCCCATGGTGTCGGCATGGAACTGCTGATGCAGGTCGTCGAACTGCTCGGCCGGCTGAGTTTCGCTATCGATAGTCATAAGGCGGCCTGGTAACCAAGGGAGTCACCTTGAAGTTGTGCACCGGCGGCGGCGATGTGGTCTGCCACTCCAGCCCGGTTGCCTTCCACGGATTGTCGGGGGCGCGCGCACCGCGCACGAGCGACCAGGCCAGATAAACGAGCGGCGCCAGATAGCCGATCGCCAGAATACCCGCCCCCAGCGTGGAGAAAACGTTCAACAACTGGAACTGCGGCGCGTAGCTGGCGTAGCGCCGCGGCATGCCGGCAATCCCGAGTACATACTGCGGAAAGAAGGTCAGATTGAAGCCGATGAACAGGGCGATCGCGGCGATCTTTGCCCAGGTTTCCGGATACATGCGTCCGGTGAACTTCGGCCACCAGAAGTGCAGCGCGCCCAGATAGGCGGTGACCGACGCGCCCACCATGATGTAATGAAAATGAGCCACCACGAAGTAGGTATCGTGCACGTGCACATCCAGCCCCAGGGTAGCCAATACGATGCCGGTCAGGCCGCCGATCGTGAACAGGCCCACGAACGACAGCGCATAGATCATCGGAGCGCTGTACTCGATGTAACCCTCCTTGAGCGAAAACACCCAGTTGAAGACCTTGATCGCCGACGGCACCGCCACCACAAAACTGAAAAACGAGAACACGACACCCGCATAGATGCTCATGCCGGACACGAACATGTGGTGTCCCCAGGCCAGAAACCCGAACAGCGCAATGGCCAGAATGGAAAGCGCCATGGCCTTGTAACCAAACACCGGCCGCCGCGTGAAGCAGGCAATGATTTCCGAGACCACGCCCATGGCCGGAAGAATCATGATGTAGACCGCGGGATGCGAGTAAAACCAGAACAGATGCTGAAACAGAATCGGATCGCCGCCCAGGGTCGGATCGAAGATCCCCAGACCGACCGTCCGCTGCAAGGCGATCAGCAGCATCACGGACGAGAGCACCGGCGTGGACAACAGCATCATCAGGCTCACCGCATAGTTGGCCCAGATGAACATCGGCAGCCGAAACCAGGTCAGGCCGGGGGCGCGCATTTCATGCGTGGTCACCACGATATTGAGGCCGGTCAGAATGGTGGAGAATCCCACCACGAACACCGCCAACGCGGCCGGCACGACGTTGCTGTTGGAAAACTGGGATGAGAAGGGCGTGTAGAAGGTCCACCCGGTGTCCACACCGCCGGCCACCACTGCGCCTATCACCAGCAACCCGCCGATGGTGTAGAAATACCACGACATGAGATTGAGCCTGGGGAACGCCATCTCGCGGGCTCCGATCATCAGCGGCACCAGAAAGTTGCCCATGACGGCCGGAATGGACGGAATCAGGAAAAACCACACCATGACGATGCCGTGCAGCGAGAACATCCGGTTGTAGAACTCCTCCGTCAACAGATCGGCGGGCGGTGTCATCAGCTCCAGCCGCATCAACAGGGCTGCCACACCGCCCAGGAAGAAAAAGCCGGTGATCGAGATCATGTACAGCCAGGCGATCCGCTTGTGATCGGTGGTCAGCAACCAGCTTTTCAGACCCCAGGGTGGGCTCAGGTAATGTGGCGGAGCGGTGGGCGGAGAGGTCGGCTGAACCGTGCTCACTGGCTGCCCTCCTGTCTTTCATATTTCCAGTCGCCCGGCTGCAGCGAGCGGATATAGGCGATGATGCTCTGTAGATCCGCGCCGCTGATGCGCCCGGCGAAGCTGGGCATGACCGGCTGGAAACCCGCCACGATGTCCTTGCGCGGCTGCAGGATCGAATCACGGATATACGCCTCGTCGGCAATCACCGTGGTGCCATCGGAGAGCGGCTGCGGGCGTCCGTAGATGCCGGCCAGGTCAGGCGCATCCACCACCGACGAGCCCATGTGACAGCCGCTGCAGCCATAGGTCCGAAACAGTGCCTTGCCGCGCTGCGCGGGAGTCTGTTCATGCCCGTGCGCGGCCAGCCAGTCGCCGTAGTCCGCCTGGGACATGACGATGATCTTGCCGTCCATGTGCGAATGGTTGGTGCCGCAATACTCGGCGCAAAACAGATGGTAGGTACCGACTTCCGTCGCCTTGAACCAGATCGTCGTGGTCATGCCTGGCACCGCATCCTTCTTGAGACGAAACACCGGCACGTAGAAGCTGTGAATCACATCCTGCGAGTTGAGATTCACCCGTACCTCGCGGTCGACCGGCACGTGCAGCGTATTGATCTCGCGCGCACCGTTTGCGTGCTCCATCTTCCACATCCACTGCTTGGCGACGACATTGATGGTCAAATCCTCATCCGGCTGTCGGTACAAGCCGATGTAGACATCCGCACCCCAGAAGAAAAACACCATGAAGAAACCGAACAGCACGCACGCCCAGATGATTTCTGCAATGGTTTGTTTGCGCTCGGACATCAGCGGACGGCGCTTCACACTGGAGCCGGCCCGGTAGCGCCAGCCATACCAGCTGATCAGCACAATTACGGCAAACACCAGAATCACGCAAAAAGCCAGCATGGCGGCGGCGAGCAGGTCCACATGCGCCGCGCCGGTCGAGGCCTCTGCCGGGAATATGGGATACGAACCGCCCAGTTCCTGAAAGTAGGTGCTGCCCGAGTTAGCCATCAGAGTGCTCGCCGGGTTGCGTGAGTGTCCGCTCCGATTGACCCGTGTGCGTGCCCGAGGATGGCTTTGCCTTCAACGGGCTCTGCCCCGACTTCGAAAGCCCCTGTTGCGCCAGCCGTTGCATGGCGGCATCGATCGGGATGTGCACGATGCCGTGGGCGCGATCGATCCAGCCGTAGCCGTTCAGGCGTCGCTGCCATTGGGCGCGGACCTCCGCCAGATCGGCTTGCGGATAAACCTGCAGGCGCGGCACGTTGGCCGCGCGCGGCTCCTGCGCGAAAATTTTCGGCGTCGCCGGCTGCGGAGCGAATAGCGTATTCATCAGCAAGGCCACCAGCGCCACGGTGAAGGGCAGAAACAATCCGACGACGACCCCGATCAGCACCGGCCAGCGAGCCTGGACATCGCTGCGTTCGTGCCGATGGACGACATCCTCTTCAGTCATTCCCATCATGGGCCTCCTGGCGCTGCATGAGCATGATCCAGGAACCGGCCATCACGGCGCCCAGGGTCATGATGCTGACGGGCGCCATCCACGCCAGCTGCCATGCATCCTCTTCCGTCGCTGGCAGAATCCACCACTGCACCTGCAGGACATAGCCAGTCAGCGAGATGGCCGCCACCCACTGCAGCGCCCGGCCCCGGTGCTTGACCCAGCGGAACAGCAGCGCCAGAAATGGCAGCGCAAACAGCAGCAGAAACACCAGCCCGATCACGACGGCCCAGACCGTGGTGCCGCGGCGCAGGAACCACTCGATTTCGTGCGGGATGTTGCCCTCCCAGACCACGATATATTCCGCGAACGCCATGAACAGCCAGCCCAGGAGCACGGCCAGCCACAAGTTGGCCAGATCCGCCCGGCGGCTCACGGCCACGCTGTCGCTCAGCCCGCCCAACGCGAGCACGACCAGCGCAGCGGCCCCGGCGACGATGGTATTGATCAGCCACAGGCCGAATACATCCGTATAAAACTTCGGCTCCAGCGATAACAGCCAGTCGAAGGTGAAGAAGCTCAGGGTGTACAGCAAAGCCACCAGTCCGGCTACGCACAGGGTGCCTCCAGCGCGCCGGGCAGGATTCCACACGCCCATCAAATAAGCCAGTACCAGCCAGACGGCGAAATAAACGACAGTACGCACCGAAAAAAAAGGTACGTTCAGATACAGCAGCTTTTTCCGGACCACCTCGTCCAGCTGATCGACCGGCTGTACCCACGGAAACAATGCCCCGCGCGCGAAAATCAGCAACGGCAGCAGCGCCAGCGCAAACAGCGGCAGGCACGCCGCCAGCGACCGCCAGGCGCCGCGGCTCAGCTCGCTCCAGCCGCCACCAGCGAGACCCGCCGTCATCAGGGCCGCCAATGCGCCCAGCGGCAGCAGCCCCCAGGTCAGCGTCGCCGCCAGCCAGGCGTAGGCGAAGGTGCCGGCATCGAGAAAGAGCGCAATAATGCAGCCCACGCCGCCGATCGCGGCCAGCACCCACCACGCCCCCGCCTTCACGGTCGGCCGCCGTTGTCCGGCTGCTTCTCCAGCCAGCTACGGACCGATGCATTGAGGGAACTCACCTGCGTGTCCTGCGACAATTGCAGCGCCTTGATATAGGCCGCGACTGCCCAACGGTCGTGCGGCTTGACCCGGTCGGCGTAGGAATACATCACGCCATAGCCTTTGGTGATGACGTGATAGATATAGGCCGGCCCAACCTGGCGCAGGCGCGCGCTGTGGTACGACGGCGGCTCGGGGAAACCGCGGCGCACCACCATGCCGTGGCCGTAACCGACGGCGCCGTGGCAAGGTACGCAATTGATCTCGAAAACCTTTTGCCCTCGCCGCAGCAACTGCATGGTGACCGGCATGGGCATCCGCGCCGGAGGACCGTCGAGATCCTGGTCACGGGTCACGGTACCGACAGGCGGCTGCCGGGCCGATTGATTGTTGGGCCACGCCGGCGCCGCTTCGTAGGTGTCGTAGCGGGGCGAATGGCCCATGTTTTCCTGCCCGCAGCCAGCCATCACCAGCAATGACAGCAGTACCAGCACAGTCGGCAGGCACCTGCTCATCAGGCAGGCACCTCATGAAAGCTGACCGCGCCCAGCGCGAACAATCGCTCGCTCAAACGGTTCTGCTCGTAATCCGGATCGCTCGCGGCAATCAGCAGAAAGAAGCCGTCTTCCGACGCATGCACAAATTCGGGAATGTTGAACGCCGGGTGGTACGGCCTGGGGAAACGGTTGCCCACCAACATGGCAACGACGGCGCCCCAGGCCACCATCAGGATGAACAGTGCGAACGTCACCGGCATGAACGCGGGCCAGGAATTCAGCGGCTTGCCGCCAGAAATAAAGGGAAAGGAAATGACCGCCGCGTACCACTGCATGAAATAGGCCAGTACGGCCGCGACGGCCCCGGCAACGAATGCGGTGATGAACACGCTTTTGGACTGGAAACCGAGCGCCTCCGCGAGCCCTTCCACCGGATACGGCGAAAACGGCTCCAATTGTTCGTAGCCCTCATCGCGCAGCTTGCGCACCGCCGTCACCAGATCTTCCGGCCCCTCGAACCGTGCCAGCAACCCGTAGATCTCGCCTTCGGCTTCAGTCATGGCCCTGCACGTGCCCGCGTTCAGCCAGCAACTTGCGCATGTCATGCAGCGAGATCAGCGGCATGATGCGCACGAACACCAGCATCAGAAAACCGAACAATCCGAGCGACCCGGCGAACACCAGCCAGTCCCACGCGGTGGGCCAGATCGTGCCCCAGCGCGAGGGCGTGTAGCCGGCGTGGGTCGAGGTGAACACGATCTGGAAGCGCTCCAGCCACATGCCCACATTGACGATGATCGTCATGGCCAGCATGCCCAGCGGCGAACGGCGCACACCCTTGAACCACAGCAACTGCAACAGTCCCACGTTGCAGACGATCATCGCCCACCACACCGGTGCGTACGGCCCCGCCCAGATGCGGTCGACGTAAACGTAGCGGTAGAACGGCTCGCCCGAATACCAGGCCATGAAAATTTCCTGGGTATAGGCGTAGTCGACGATCATGCCGAACACCAGCATGATGCGGCCGATGTAATCCAGGTGAACGCGCGTGACGATGTCCTTGAGCGAAAACATCCAGCGCAGGATCACGGCCAGCAGGCCGACCGTCGCAAAGCCCGACAAGAGCGCGCCGCAGACGAAGTACGGCGGGAAGATCTCGAAGTGGTAACCGGGCACGATGGTCACCGCCAGATCCAGCGAGATGGTGCCGGTGACGAAGCACACGATGGGCGCGGCGCAGCCGGAAAGGATCAGCGTGGCTTTCTCGTAGCGCGCCCAGTGCGTCGCCGACCCGCGCCAGCCCAGGGCCAGCACCCCGTAAAACATCTTGACCGCCCGCGAGCGCGCCTGGTCGCGCAAGGTGGCGATGTCCGGCAGCAGGCTCACGAAGAGAAAGGTCATCGTGTACAGCAGATACATGGTGATCGCGAAAAAGTCCCACACCAGCGGGCTGCGCCACTGCGGCCACAGGTTCATGCTGTTGGGGTACGGCATGACGTAGAAGAACAGCCACGGCCGGCCCAGGTGAATCAGCGGGTACATGCCGGCACAGACGATGGCGAACATCGCCATGCCTTCGGCGAAACGATTGATCGACGCCCGCCAGGGCTGGCGGGTGAGCAGCAGCACCGCGGAAATCAGCGTGCCCGCGTGGGCGATGCCGATCCACCAGATGGTGTTGGAGATCGGAAGCCCCCAGGCGACGGGAATGTTGATACCAAACAGGCCCACACCGATGATGAACACATAGATCACCGACCCGACGTAGATCAGCGTCAGCAGCAGACAGATCAGGGTGCCGATCAGCCATGCCACCGGCGCCGGCTGGCGCAGCACGATGGCAGCGATGCGCTGGGTGATGCCGTGCAGGGTCAGCCCCTCCGGCACCAGCTGGCGGCGTTCGCTTTCAGTCAGCGGCATCGTCCATCTCCGGGAACTCCGGGCCCTGCGGGAGTTCTTCGATGGCCGGATTCGGATTGCGTACCGCCGCCAGATAAGTCGTGCGCGGACGTGTATTGAGGTCACCGTGCATGGGGTAGTCGCGGGAGTTGGCCTTGGCCTTGCTCACCTCCGTGGTCGGATCGGCGACATTGCCGAAGACGATGGCATCGGTGGGGCAGGCTTGCTGGCAGGCGGTGACGATTCGGCCGTCGGGGATCGGCTCATCGGTCTTGGCCATTTCGATCTTGGCCGCGCTGATGCGCTGCACGCAGTAGGTGCACTTTTCCATCACACCGCGTGCGCGCACTGTCACCGAGGGGTTCTGGGCGGGCGGCGGGGTCGGATAGTTGGCCCCCGGGCCGGTGTACTGAAACCAGTTGAACCGGCGCACCTTATAGGGGCAGTTCTGGGAGCAATCGCGGGTACCGATGCAGCGCTGGTACACCATCTCGTTGAGGCCCTCGGCCGAATGCTGGGTCGCGCCGGTGGGGCAGGCGTATTCGCAGGGCGCGTTCTCGCAATGCATGCACGGGACCGGCTGGAATATCATGCGCGGTTCCTGTGGCTGGCCCTCGAAGTAGCGGTCGACGCGAATCCAGTGCATTTCATGCCCCCGCGCGACTTCGTTTTCGCCCACCACGGGGATGTTGTTCTCCACCTGACAGGCGGTGATACAGGCATTGCAGCCGATGCAGGTGTTCAGATCGATGCTCATGCCCCATTGATAATCCGAGACCCTGCTTCTGGCGTAAGGCTCGGGGTACAGGGAGACACCCGGCTTGTCCTTCTTCTTCTGGGCGAAGTCCGGGTCATTCCTGAACGTGTCCAGGGTGGCCGCGCGAATCTGTTCCCGGCCTTCCGTTGCATGGTGCTTCTGGGTGGTTGCCAGTGCGCGATGTTCGCCGGTGGCTTGGATGGTCAGCCCGAACAGCATCCACGGCGCTTCAGTGGTGCGCAGGCGGTAAGCGTTCACGCCGACGTCGTTGCCCACGCGCCCCACGTGCGTTCGCCCATAGCCCAGGCTCAGGGTCACCGCATGGTCCGGTTGGCCCGGCAGGATGTAGACAGGCACCCGTACGCTGCGCCCGGAGACAGTCAAGCGGATCACGTCGCCCTGACGCAGCTTGTGTTTGCCGGCCAGCGCCGGTGACAGCAACGCGGCGTTGCCCCAGGTGAGCTTGGTCAGCGGTTTGGGCAGCTCCTGCAACCAGCCGTTATTGGCATAGCGGCCGTCCCACACGGACGGATCCGGGCGTAGTTGCAACAGCAGGCCGTCGTTCAGAGAATCAGGCTTCGGCAGATTCGCCAGCAGATCGCCGGCCCTGGATACGTCGACTTCGCGCGCGCGGGTATCGGGCACAACACCCTTCCGCAGCCAGCGCGGCCATTGGTCGTCGAAGGCATCGGGCCGCTGCCGGCGCCAATGGTCCTGCAGCAAGATGTGCGCATCCCGCTCCGTCCCCTCGGCGATGCCGTGCAGCATCTGCAGGGCGCTGCGACCGCCGTACAAGGGCGTGATCAACGGCTGGATGATGCTGGCGGTGCCATCGTAGGCGCGGATGTCGCCCCAGGTTTCGAGGACATGCGTCGCCGGTATGTGCCAGTGCGCGTAACGGGCGGTTTCGTCGTAATACAGGCCCCAGTGGATACGCAGCGGCACCGTGCGCAGCCGCCTTGCGAAATGCAGATCGGCGGCGGCGGTGTACACCGGATTGCGATCCATCATGATCAGGGTGTCGACGTTGCCCGCCTCGATGGCCGAGGTCAGGTCGGCGAGACTGCCCACAGCGTGGTCGTCGGTCACCGGCTCTTGATAGACCACGCTTTTGCCCGGCGCACCCAGCGCGCCGTTGATCGCATGGACCAGCGCATGCACGGCAGGCGGCAGATGTGGCCCGGCCAGCACCAGGGCTTTCCCATGATGCGCCTTCAAGTCTTCGGCCAGCGCCGCCATCCATCTCGGATCGATCCCGGAATCGGGACCGGTCTCGACCTTCAGGCCGAGCGCCTTCGCCAGCGCGCGCGCTACGCTTTCGATACGGTCGCCGCGCACATGCTTGCGATGATCGGCCGCCGCGCTGGTGATACCCGGCGTCGAGTCGATCGAATACAGCCGGTTCATGTTCGGGTTTTCTTCGCTCACCCGGCGCAGCGACATGAAATCGCTCGCGTACCGCAAATACCCCGGCAGGCTGCCCAGAAAATCGGCATCCAGCGAACACACGACCTGCGCCCGCTCGAAGCGGTAGCGTGGCTCAAGGCTCCGGCCGAACGCCATGCGGGCGCCCTTGATAGGGGCATCCGAAGCGCCGGGCTCGTGCACGAAACGGCGCATTTGTGGCCAGCGTTTCTGCATGTCTGCCAGCGCCGCGATCTGGCTGGGGGAGGTCAGCGTGCCGGTGAGCAGACACAACCCGGCCCCGCCGTTTTTGTTCCATTGGCGGCGTTTGTGCGCCAGTGCACCGAGAAATCCGGCGAAGGAGCCGGATTCGGTGGTATGCCGCACCGCGCCGGAGCGGTCCGGATCGTACAGCGAAAGGATGCTGGCCTGGCTGAAAACGTCGCAGGCACCCCGGGTCGCGGGATGATCCGGGTTACCCTCGACCTTGATCGGCCGGCCTTCGCGGCTTTTCGCCAGAATGCCGTGCGCATAGCCTGCGATCGAAGTCGCCGTGGCATAATAGCTGCTTTCGCCCAACGTGACGTTCTCGGGCCGGTTCACGTACGGCACGATCTTTTCGGGCGGCCAGTTTTCACAGCCGGCAAACCCCGCCATCGCCACGCTCGCCGCCATCAGCTTGAGCACCGAACGCCGATCCACAGCCTGTTGCCAGAGCGGCGCCCAGCGCGGCAATTCGCGGTGCAGGTAATCGTCGAATGCCTCGGTACTGGCCAGCTCGTCCAGACTTCGCCAGTAGCGCGGGCCGTCCTCGGTCCCGGCCAGCTTCTTACGCAGCGTATCCAGGTCCCCAGGCTTGTCCGGTTGTTTCTTCGGTCGTTTCATCGGTGACAGGTCGCGCAGTCGGTCAGGCCGGTCGTATCGATGTGGTAAAAAGCCATGAGCTTCTTGCCCGAGGGCGCCCGGTCGTTCGGCTTGTAGCCCATCGCGGTAATCTTGTCGGGCGGGCGCAGCCGTGGCCCGGGGTCGGAGTGGCACGCCAGGCAGAACCGCATGCTGAGCGATTTACGTTTCTCCGTAAGCGGCATCTGGTCCACCCGGCCGTGGCAACTCTCGCAGCCCACGCCGTTGTTGACGTGCACGCTGTGATTGAAATACACGTAGTCCGGCAGCGAAGTCACCCGCTGCCAGTGCAGCGGCTCGTTGTTTTCCAGGCTCTGGCGTACCGGCGCCAGCATTTCAGCATTGGTCCAGAGCTGGGAGTGGCAGGTCATGCAGACATGGGTGGCGGGCACCCCGGCATAGCTCGACTCCATCACTGTGGTGTGGCAATAACGGCAATCGATACCGTCATCGCTCACATGATGCTTGTGCGAAAACGGGACCGGCTGTTCGAGCGCCAGATTCTGTCCGCTGATGTAATGCGACGAACGCAGCCCCATGCCGAGCAGGGCGAAACCGATCACCACGGCGGCAATCAGAATCAGTAACGCGAGCGCAACCGGGTTACTGCCTCGTGGAAAGACTTGCAGAGACGAACGTTTCAAGGCCGGTGGTCTTCATGTTCGGGCTCCTGGTTCACGCACCTGATCCCATCGTTACCCCCGACGTGATGTGACCCGCCCCTCCTCCCCATCGCGTCGATCCTGCGATGGCTGACAGGTCGTGAACGAATTGCGCGATCTACCGGGCCCGCGACATTGCGGCGCTTGGTAAGCGACTCTATAGATTTACTTTAGCGGGTACCCGGATGGCGAAACCTTGGGAGAAACCCCTGGCGTACTCGGGGAAAATGCCCGCCGCGCGAACGCTTCAGTTAACGCCGGCAATGCCGCTAACAG
>CAZMMO010000038.1:0-7507 GCA_964567365.1 uncultured Rhodanobacteraceae bacterium
CCGGCCTGACCATCGCCTACGTCGCCTACCACAAGTCGCTCGACGGCAAGCCCGCCCCGGTCATCGACGGCCTCACCGGCGACCAGCGCTTCTTCCTGTCGTTCGCCCAGACCTGGCAATCGAAGATGCGCGACGCGGCCCTGCGCCAACGCGTGAAGACCGACGTGCACGCGCCCGGCCAGTTCCGCGCCGAAACCGTGCGCAACCTGGACGCCTGGTACAAGGCCTTCGACATCCAGCCGGACACCAAGCTGTACCTGAAGCCGGACCAGCGCGTGCAGATCTGGTAAGTCGACCGCCGGCAGTCACGTAGGGCGGGCGGTGCCCGCCAATGGATATTCGACGGCGGGCAGTACCCGCCCTACGTGGACCAAAACGCTCTCAGAACGCCACTTCTGCTGGCCGAGGGCCGCCTGCTGCGGCACGGCCCGCCCGGCGACGTGCTCGATCCGGACCGCCTGACCGCCGTCTACGGCATGCCGCTGGCGCGCGTTGCGCACGGCAACGGGTTCTTCCTCGCGCTCTCGCCCGATGACATGCCTGCCGGCAAACAACGCCCATGAAGTCCACGCCTTGTTCGACTGGTTCGCGCCGGGCAAGCGAAGCGAAGCGTACCTGCTTGTCCATCGGTATCGACCAGGGGAAGCGGGTCAACCCTGTTCCAAGCTGGTCAGATAGGCGCAGAACATGTCGGCCATGGCGGCGGCATAGGCATTGATCTGCCTTGACGTTCGGGGGCTTCTCGAAAGTTTTTTACCGGCAGCGCTGAGCGTGTCGGCAATCAGGTCGCCGGCCAGCTGACGGGTGGTGTCCGTGGCATCCGGCAAGGCCTCCCGCATGAAGGCCTGAATCGTTTGGTTCGCCCGTGCGCGGCCTTCTTTCGCTTCGGGCGCATCACGGTAAAGCGGCGCGGCATCGTTGAGTGCCCCGCGCACCTGGGCTTCCTCGCACTCCGAACGAATGAACATGCGTACCAGCGTACGCAGTCGATGCGATGGCGTTTTGCTCGTGTCCTCGAGGATACGGCACCACTGGTCGCTCGTTCGTTGCCATTCGTCGGTCTGCAGCCGAAACAAAATGGCGGCCTTGTTGGGGAAGTACTGATACAGCGAGCCAATGCTGATCCCAGCGCGCTCGGCGACCCGCGCCGCCGTGAAACGCTGGGCGCCTTCTGTTTCCAAAACCTGAGTGGCGGCTTCCAGAACCGCCGCCACCAGTTCGCGTGAACGTGCCTGCTGGGGCTGTTTTCGTGAGGAAACACAGGGGGTTGGGCGCTCTTTCATGGGAGCTCACTCGACAAAAATTTATGCGAATAGTCAATGCGATGGATCAATCGTATTCTGTATTGCGAATGATTCATCGCATTCTAGACGGGCGCCACATGCCGCTCAACTACCCACGGGAGAACCGTATGACCACTCTGAATACCCGCCCTCTTGCTCCGTTGCTGGAGCACCTGTTTGCCCAGGCCGATGCAGCAACAAGCCCTGCTCTGGAAGACATGAATGCCGCCGAGCGCACACGCCTGCTGCACAGCAAAACCGAATATCGGGAGTTGTACGGACGCCTCAAGGACGTGTGGCTGCCAGTCTCGCACGAGACCGGGACGCTGCTTTACATGCTGGTTCGAAGCTTGAACGCCCGATCGGTGGTCGAGTTCGGCACGTCGTTCGGCATTTCGACTCTTCACATGGCGGCGGCGTTGAAAGACAACGGCGGCGGCAAGCTCATCACTACCGAATTCGAGCCGTCCAAAGTGACGCGTTCGCGCGAGCACTTTGAAGCCGCAGGGCTGGCGGAGCTGATCGAGGTCCGGGAAGGCGATGCGCTGCAAACACTCGCCGCCGATTTACCTTCACCTATTGACCTGCTGCTGCTTGACGGCGCCAAGGCGTTGTATACGGATGTGCTGCATCTTGTCGAGAAGCACTTGAAACCGGGCTCGTTGATTGTCGCCGACAACGCCGACTTTGCCGTCGACTACCTGTCGTATGTGCGCTCGCAGAACAACGGCTACCTGTCCCTGCCATTCGCCAGCGACGTTGAACTATCCATGCGACTGGGTTGAATCGGCCACCACATTTTCCACTTGGTGGGAGATACACCCATGCACGTATTCGTTATGGGCGCGGTCATGACCGCCGTCGAGAGAGTTGACAAATTACACCGCGTCGGCCGTACCGCCGGCTTCCGCGGCTTCCTGGTTGATGTTCTCGACGACCCGGTCGTGACGCAGGCGGAACGCCTGGGCCATCCACATGATCAATGCCGAGAAGATGGCGATCACGATGACGCCGCTTTCCAGGTTGAGCAGGCCGAGGTTGCCGGCATGCTGGTCCGCCACCGGATAGTTGCCGATCCAGCTGATGATCGTCAGGCCGATCAGCCACGGGATCTGCCAGGCGCCGGCCATGAAATCCGCCTTGCGCGCATCCTTGCCGGCGGCGATCTGGTAGATCACGAAAATGACCAGGCCAAGCAGCACCAGGGCCATCAGCTTCCAGACCTTGTCCCAGCCCGACCACCAGATGATCATGTTGGACGAGAAAAAGGCGAGGTACGGAATGATCCAGCCGCCACCCAGGCGGAACGGACGCTTGCGGTCCGGCAGCTCGCGCCGCATCGCCATCAGCACCACCGGACCGGTGCCGAACGAGAGCACGGTGGCCGCGGTCACGAAGCCCACCAGCGAGGCCCATCCCGGGAACGGCAGGAAGAAGATGCAGCCGATCACCCAGCCCACGATCAGGCCCACCCACGGCACGCCACGCTTGTTCACCTTGCCCAGCGCGGACGGCACGTCCCGGTTGCGCGCCATGCCGTAGGAAATGCGCGTGGTCAGCACGGTGTAGATCAGGCCGGTATCGGCCGGAGAAATGAACGCGTCGACATACAGCAGCATCGCCAGCCAGGCCATGCCCATGGTCGCCGCCAGCACCGCCAGGGGACCGAAGGCCAGGGCCGTGTCTTCCAGGCCGCCGGTGAAGTTGGTGCCGATGTGGGCCCAGCCTTCGCTCAGCGCCTGGGTCGGCAGCGCGCCGATGAAGGCCACCTGCAGACCCACGTAGATGATGCCGCAGACCAGGATCGAACCGATCAGGGCAATCGGCACGTTGCGCTGCGGATTGTTGGTCTCCCCGGCAAGCTCGGTGCCCTGGCGGAAACCGAAGTAGGAGAACACCACGCCCGCGGTGGCAATGGCCGAGAACACGCCATGCCAGCCCATCGGCGCGAAGCCGTGGTCGGTGAAATGCGCGGGCTCGAAGCGGGCCGACAGGAACGCGATCACCACCAGCACGATGATGGCCAGCTTCCACCACACCGCGGCATTGTTGATGCGCGCAAACCAGCGCACGCCGAACAGATTGATGAGGTTGAACACCCCGAGCATCAGCGCCGCCACGACGAAGCCGGCCGTGGTCAGTACCGGATGGCTGCTCCCTTCGGGAATGTGCTGCAACCAGGGCACGTAGTTGTTGGCGTACTGCAACGCGGCCTCCACTTCCACGGCCGCCACCGACACCACCGAAAAATACGTGATCCATCCGGTGGTGTAACTTGCAAAACGCCCGAAGGCATAGTTCGGAAAACGCACCACGCCGCCGGACACCGGGAACATGCAACTCAACTCGGCATATACCAGCGCGATGAACATGATCATGATGGCGCCGAAGATCCACGAGAAGATCGAGGCGGGGCCGGCCTGCTCGGCCGCGTTCATGGCTCCGAACAGCCATCCCGAACCGATGATCGAACCGACGGCCGTGAACAGCAGACCGACCATGCCGATGTGACGTTTCAGACGGTGATCACCAATCTGGCTGTTATTGGCTTCGCTTGGCGTTGTGGACATGGGACCCCATTGACTGTGCGAGTTGACCGATTACGAGCGGCGCGGCGTTGACATCAGCCCCCCAGGCCCGCAGACGTATACTAGAGGGAGTACCGGCCAACAACAAATGTTCGGCGCGGGCCTGTCAAGCCTGCCACATACGCCTCCTCGGCACGAGTGCCATAAGCCGGATCAACACCTGGAAAAAACCTCTTTGAGAGGACGCTTGTGGCATCGCAGGAAACCATCCACGATGCCACAGATGCATCCTCCGGTTGGCACAGCCGCCAGGCAACGGCAATGCACGCGTTACAGAAAACTTCGAAAAACTCCGAGGCCTGCGGACGACGGACCCCTTTTGTTGCAACAGCGCACCCGGGCGCGACAGCATCCATGTAATGACCCAATGACCTGGAGCACCACGTCGATACAACGCGAGGCCGCTTTGCGGCGCATGTCCTCCGGCAGGTATCCACGTGAATTATCTCCGGCCCGGGAAAATGACCGGGAGTACGTTGCGAGTCGTATAAATGCAACGATCGTTGTGCGCGCATTCGGAAACTATGATGAGTTTGTGGCGGGCTCCCAGTTTCTTGTTCACATAGTTCACAAACGCCTCGCCACGAGCCCGGCGGGTCGGGCCCTGGGCCATCGCATCGGGGCGCGTACTGAACCCGCCGAGCGGCAACACGTCGACCTGGCCAAGCAGGAAGGTGATATGCCGATCCACCAGCTGTTTGCGAAGCTGCGCATCGGATTGGCTTGCCGTATAGCCGGCGCGCTTGTCCAGTCCCATGGGCCAAAAATTGTACGTCGGATCTTTCTCGAGGCTGTACGGAGCGTACTTGAAGTCGGTGTTGGCGTGCGTGCCGTCCATGGCTTCCTTGTAGGCATCCACCGGGTTGGCCGAACCAACGGGCAGGGGTCTGTCGGCCGTGGGCCAGGCATACGTTGACGGGTCGGCAACCACATAGCTCAGCTTCACGCCCCGCACCGATCCGTCGACCTTGTTCGACATCGCGTAGCGGTCCACGAACTGGCCTCCCGCCGAATGTCCGGCGATCACGATCTCCTCGAGGTTCGGGAATACCTTCTTGTTGGCCAACATGCGCACCAGGGTGTCCACGAAGTCAAAGGAATAGAGGCCCGGATAGTTGATGGATTTTCCACCGTCACGCCAGTTGACACGCCCCTCGGACCAGACAACCTCGTTCGCCCTGGGCTTGTTGTGATGGTCAATGATATGCGGTGCAATCACGATCGTGTCCTCGAGCGCGCCTGCAAGAAATGCTGCCGCCGTGGCGGTCTTGAAGTAGTGGTCTGCGTTACGCATCATCCCATGCACCATGATCAGGGCACGCGTGATCCTCGCGTTGTGCGTGTCGAGTGGATAGGTGGAATACACCATGGAGCGCGCCGATGCCTCACCGTAATGACCGTAGGTGATCCATTGTTCACATGCCTTGATGGCCTTGACGCAAGGGGCTGCGTGAGTCGCTGCTTGCGCTTGCTCCGATGACGGCGGATGCCCGGGAGGCTCGGCCATGCCATTGCCCGCATAAGGCAACAGAAGAAGGCACGCAAACAAAATGGCGGAGAAACCGCTGGATACGCGCATGTGCCTGTGGATCACGTGTAAAAAAGCTCGTCCGGTCATGGCTCAGGCCCCCCTTGTTGTTTGCGAAGGAAGCTCGCTTGCGTTGTCGAAGGAGATTGCCGACATCATCGGTGACGGTATCGTCATTTGTGTGCCGCAATCCGTATTACACCCACGTTGCCATGGATTTCGATGTGTGTTCCGTACGGCTGGGACAAACGTTGCAGGCGATGCAGGATTTCCCCGGCCATCCTTGGCGAAGCCAATTGCGGAACGCCGCTGTCGGCACTTGGCACGCGATGGTAGCCAAGGTCGATCGGGTAAAGTTCGACTTCGCGGATATTGCCTTTGGCGTCGAATACGGACAGCGCCATGACGGATTGATATCGTATTTCCGGATGGTTCCTGTTCGACAGGCGCTTGTGCTGGAATTCGTAATTCGTGGTTGTGGCCATATCCAGGTGTGCCGGCCTGACGTGGTCCGGATCCACGAAAATGCGATGCTCCACTTCCATGAAAAAGTCACCCAGGCTATAGAAGATCGGCTTTCCCTTGTAGATTTCTATCCCACGCAAGCGATGCGGCCCGCTGGCCACGAACTCGTCGGCACCCGTATTGATTGCATCGTGCGCCAATGTCTGCATGAAAGACGCCGGCTTCCTGCTCCAGTTGCCCGGTTCGTGCGCGTGGACGTATACGATCTCGAAGTTGGACTCTTCCTTGCCTTCCCGGACATTACGGAGAATGTCATCGAGGTCGTAGCGATTCATCCTGAAGGCAATCCCCTGCCTGGCACCCACGCGATAGTGGACGCCGAACAGGCGCAGGTTTTTCGCATGGGGGTTGGCCGGGTGGGATGGTTTGTGTAGCTGGTTGTCGTAGATCTTGCGCAAACATGCCATCTGGCCGGCCGTGACGATGTGATAGCGCCGGGTCCGCAACACATTGACCCCCGGGCGACCGCGTACGCCACGAAACCGTGGGCCAGCCGGCTCCATGGACGTGTGGCTTGACGTCATCGCGACCAGTGCGATGCGACCCGAGGGCGTTGTCAGATAAACGGGTCGTCTGGCATGCGCGAGGTTTGCACCGGTTCCCGCGTGCACCAACCCGGCCTTGTCCAGTACCCGGTCGGTGTTCTCCATCCCGCGAATTCCCCAATCGGTGGTGTGGTTGTTCGCGTGCGAGAGCAGGTCGAACCCCATCCTCTTGATGTCCATCGCCAATGACGGCGGGCCCCACTCATCTCCGCCTCCGGTCTGCGCCGCAACCCAGACATCCTGTGTACCCGGGTCGACCAGGGTCCCCTCCAGGTTGCCGAACGCCACATCCGCACCTTGGATCAATTTCCTGACCCTGGCAAACCCGGCATCGCTCCCCGTGGGCGCCGGGTGCGCCATGATGAGGTCCCCAACGGCAATGACGGAAAAACCGTTCGGAACGCTGGCGGGCACGGGATGATCTGGAATTTGCCGATCCGGATTCGGTCGCCGAACGACGCGTGGCGAGGGCACCTGGGCATACGCCGTAGTCGCGATCAGAAGTGCCCCGAACAATGCCGTCGCAAGACGGGCACCCTTGCGCATGCTGCAAAACGAACAAGCGCTCCGATGTTTGTGCATGGCCATGGATTATCCGATGGGCTATTGGTCTGGATATTCGAAAATCTGATGCGTTGACCGATACGGCTATCTGGAAACCTTGCCGTTCCGATCAATACGCAAGGTATGTGTATAAAATTGGTCAAGAACTTTTTTCATGGCACTCAAGGCCTTCGGATTCAGGTAAATCATGTGCCCGGAGCGGAAGAACGCGAATTGCACGTTCTTGCGGAGGGCGGGTGGAAGCAGCATGTGGTCGAGGTCATACTCGGTGCCATGGAAGGGTGTAGCCAGGTCGAAGTAGCCATTCTCGGAAAGCACCTGCAGCTCGGGGTTCCGGCGCATCGCATCGGCCAGATCGCCAGCCACATATGGCAACGCACGGCGCGCGCCACGGCCGCGCCTCCAGTCCCAGTCGTGGATGGCCTGGTGATTGCTCACCCTGTAAAGGCGGTCCGACTTGAAGTGCAGCACGTG
>CAZMMO010000038.1:7607-11402 GCA_964567365.1 uncultured Rhodanobacteraceae bacterium
CCAGGCGATCGCGGCATACGACGGCAGGTAGTAGATGTATTTCAGGTCGCTCCCCGGTGCCGACCTGAAATAATTCAGGATCGACGATTGCAGGATGACTCCGTTCAAGGCCGCGCCGTTGTTCTGCAACCACTTTGCGAGCGCCGCCGAGCGGGTGGTTCCATAGCTTTCGCCATACAGGAACTTGGGCGAGTTCCAGCGGTGATATTTCGTCAGGTAGCGCTCGATGAATTGACCGAATGCCCGGACATCCTGATTCACGCCCCAGAACATTTTGTACTTGCCTTTGCCGACGGTGTGGCTGTACCCCGTACCCATCGCGTCGATGAAGACCAGGTCGGAATTGCCGAGCAGGCTTTCGTGATTGGGGGTAATGGAATACGGTGCAGGCGGCGTGGAGCCGGCGTCGGTCACATTCACGCGATAGGGCCCGAGACCACCCATATGCAACCAGATCGAAGACGATCCTGGGCCGCCGTTGTACAGAAACGTTACGGGTCGCCGCGCCAGATCGTGTACTCCATCCCTGGTATAGGCAACATAGAACATGACCCCGGTGGGTTTGTTGTGCTTGCCGCGCAGCAGGATCGTACCGGCCGTTGCCGTGTAACCGATCGTGTGCCCGTCGATGGTGACGCTGTGGTGCGTTGAGACGGCGCGCACGCTGTGGGTTGCCCGGCTGGCTTTCTTGCCGTTCTTCCGGGCTGCGTATGTGGACGGGGCTATTGCCATCAGCCCCGCCAGGGACGCCACGAACAACAGATTGAATTTCACGAACCCTCCCCTTCCTGGATGCAAACATCATTCCGGGACCATCGCCGGGAAAAACGGTGGCGATACCCTTGCAACGACAAGGCTTGGGCGATCCGGTGCGTCCAGGCTCACGGAAGATCGACGCGAATCAGGATCGCAGACGCGCAGACGCCCTTTCACCCATGGTGAAGGTATGAATCTTCGGATTCCCCGAACCGAAATCCACCCTGTTTGTGTTTGGCAGAAACCCGTTTCCAGATGCCGCCACCCGCCCCCGCATCCCATAAGCACAGGCAAGAGGCCGACATGAAATACCGGTACCCGCATTACGAACCTGATATTTCAAATTGGCCCTGGGTTACCTACAAACCTGGTTTTCATGATGGAATCGGCCATGAACGCATACCGGCTTGCCCCTGGCCTCTCCCGATTCATAAAAGCAAGGGAGTCTGCCAGGGTCAATAGCCAAAATAGGTCCACCATCGATACCAGCGATCTGCTGCGCCGGCCCCATCGCACGCTAATGCAGGATGATCTGGTCCGTGAGAATCCAGGTCTTGTAGCCGAACACGGGTCCGCCGTAGCCGGTCGCGATCACACGCAGGTAGCGCAGCGTGACCGGCGTCTTGCTCTTGTAGCGGACATGCTTCACGAAGGTGCGGGTACCGTTGGGATCGGGATGCAGCAGGACCGTCTGCAGCGGTTTCCAGTCCTGGCCGTCGGTCGAGGCCAGGAAGCTCACGGTGCGCGGCAACAGGATCCGGTTGCCCGGCTCGGCCAGGAAGCGCACGTCGATGGAATGGACGGGGACGGCCTGTTTCAGGACCACGGTGGCCCGCATGTCCGAATCGAGCCAGCCGTCCCAGGAACCGTTGCGGAAATGGGCGCTGCCCAGCGGGTGGGCCAGGATGCCGTTGGTCAGACGCCCGCGGTCGCCCATATACGGCCACATCGGGCGCTGGTCGAAGCGGACCCGGGCGCCGAGCGCCAGGTTCTTCACCAGATCGAACGTGGTGCTGGCCTGGTACTGCACGTCGCCACGGAACGGCGCGATGGTCACCTTGGCCGGCTGGTACAGGTCCAGCACGTCGGTGAACGAGGGTGAGTCGACGGTAGGCTGGCTGCCGTCCAGGGTGTAATGCAGGCGCAGGTCGTCGAAGCCGCGCGCGGCGCGGATCCGCCAGCGCTGGTACATCGTGTTGTGGGTCACCTGGTAATTGACGATGTTCTTGTTGCGCGGTCCGTAGGCCACGTGCTGCGATGCCAGCCACGCTTCCTGCGCCGTCACGCGCCGCTGGAAACCCTTCCAGTCCGGAGATGCGTCGGGATTCCACAACTGCTCGGAAACCACCAGCAGGCGCGGATACAACCGGGCGCTGGCGTTGAGCGGCGTGGCGCGCTCGCTCCACAAGGGCGCCTCGCCGCCCAGGGCCAGTTCGGGATGTTTCTTGAGCAGGGGCCCGGCGAAGGGATTGTTGCGATACAGGTCCTGCAGGGTACGGATGTCGACGGCCCAGTCCAGGTAGTACGGGGCGGCCAGGACCACGCGGTTGCCGCTGGCGAAGGCCTTCTGGACATCGGCCGCGCGCCACGCCTCGACGACCGCCTTCTTCGACAGGTCGCCGCTTTCGAGCAGTTCGTCCCATCCCATCATGGTCCGGCCCTTGCTCTCGATGTAACGCCCGATGCGGTTGGTGAAATAGCCCTGCAAGCCCTCCTCGCCTTCTAGCCCGTGCTCCCTGGCCAGTTTCTGGCAAGCCTTGCAGTCGGCCCAGATGCCCGTCGGGACTTCGTCGCCACCGATGTGGATATAGGGCGAGGGGAACAACTGCATGACCTCGTCCAGCACGTTTTCCAGGAACGTGTAGGTGCTGGCCTTGGCCACGCAATCGGCATTGCGGAACCCGCCCCACACCGCCGGCACCTCGACCGGCTTGCCGCTGCACGAAAGCTCCGGATACGCCGCGACCGCGGCGCTGGTGTGCCCGGGCATCTCGATTTCCGGCACCACCATGACGTTGCGCGCGCGTGCGTAGGCCACCACCTCGCGGATCTGCTTTTGCGTGTAGAACCCGCCCTCACGCTTGCCGTCGGGCCCAGTCCGCCAGGCGCCGACGCTGGTCAATTTGGGATACTTCCTGATCTGGATGCGCCAGCCTTCGTCATCGGTCAGGTGCCAATGGAACACGTCGAACTTGTAGTACGACATCAGGTCGATCTGCTTCTTGATGAAGTCGACCGGATAGAAATGCCGCGACACGTCCAGCATCACGCCACGCCACGAAAACCGCGGCGCATCCTGGATACGCACGGCGGGAATCGACGCCGCGCCGTCGGCGTGCAGGGGCAGCAGTTGCCGCAACGTCTGCACGCCCCAGAACAGCCCGCGGTCATCCGCGGCGGCAAGGGTCACTCCCGAACCGGTCACCTGGAGGCGATAGGCGCCCTTGCCCTGGATCGACGAATCGATGCGCAGGCGGATGCGGGCACGTGCGGGCGCGTCGACGACCTTCAGGTCGACACCGGTCTGCTGATGGATCTTGTCGCGCAGAAAGCCCGCGATCCACTGCGCGCGCGCATCGGCAGGCGCCGCGATGCCGTCACCGGAAACCAGCTTGAATGCGCCCTGCCCGGCTTCCAGATGCTGTGGTTTGGGAATGATGTCGAACTGCGCGGGCGCCGCCATGGCAACCGTGGCCGCGCAACCGAGAACCAGAAACAGCAAACACCGTGCAATATTCAAACGCATTGTCGTGATCCTTCAATGTCCGTGCGGCAGGCTGACCGCATACAGATACCATGCCGCATGCGGCAACCATTGCTCGTACCAGCGCCAGTCGTCGTCGCGGCCGGTCGTGGCGGTCTCCGGACCGAATGCAATGCCGTCATTCTCGCCGCCGTTTCCGCCCGTGATGCCGTTGACGACCGCACCTGGTGCGCTGGTGAATTGCCAGGTCTTGACGAACGTGTACTCGGCATTGCGCTGTCCGCTGCCCACCAGCATGCTGGTGTCGTACGGATTACGCCCCAGGATCCAGTGCA
>CAZMMO010000039.1:0-11394 GCA_964567365.1 uncultured Rhodanobacteraceae bacterium
TGCCGATGTAGTGCGAGATGCCCTGGTTGCTGCCCACGGCCTCGATCTTGCCGTCGCGGATGGCGATGGCCTGTGCGTCGGGCTGCGAGGGATCGAGCGTGGCCACGACGGCGTCGCGCAGGACCAGGTCGGCCGGCTTCACCGCGGGCGGAAAGCCTTCGACGGACGTGGCGGCAACACACGTTCCGGTCATCAGGATCGCTGCCGCCATCGGCAGCAGCATGCGTATGCTTTTCATCGGAAGAACCTCCATCAGAACTTGTGCGCCAGACGCACGAACCACGCGTAGCCGTCCAGGCCGAACTGCACCGACTCGTATTTGAAGCCGCCGCTGGTGACATTGGGGTTCTGCACCTCGGGATAGGTGTTGAAGACGTTCTGGCCGCCGACGGTGAACTTGGTCTTGGGCGTGAAGTTGTAGGTCACGCTCACGTCGGCCGAGGCCTTGGCGTTGTACACCTGATCGATCACCGCGGTGCCGCCGATCCGCTGGGTGCCGAAGAAGATCCCGTTGACCGCCGTGTCCCACTTGCCGATCCGATAATCCAGGCCCAGGATGGCCTTGTTGCGCGGCGCTCCGCCCTTGAGCGTCTGGCGGCCGGAATGTCCGAACACGACGTTCTCGCGTCCCTGCAACGGGCCGGACACGTTCAGGCTGCGGATGGTCGTGGTGTTGTGGTTGTAGGTCAGGAAGCTGGTCAGATGGCCCTGCCCCACGTCGACGCCGTAATTGAGCCTGAGGTCGAAGCCCTGCGTGCGCGTATCGGCCGCGTTGAAGAAGAACTGCGCGTCGCTGACGTCGTCCGCCTGCAGGATCGCGCCGATGCGCGGATCGGTATCGGGGATGCGGTCGCTGAGGATGATGCGGTCGTCGATGTCGATGCGGTACGCGTCGAAGGTGGCGGAGAAGTTGTAGGTGGGCGCCCAGGTGAAGCCGAAGGTGTAGCTGCGGGATTGCTCATCGGTCAGATCGGGGATGCCCGCCTGGGTGGACAGCGCGCTGCCGTTGGGCGAGATCACCACCTGCACCAGGCCCGCCTTGCCGGCCTTGGTGTTGGCCGCGTTGAAGCCGGTGACCGTGGAGCTGAAGTACTGCTGCTGCAATGCCGGCGCGCGGAAACCGGTGCTGGCCGAAGCGCGCAACATGAACGCGTCGGTCACGTCGAACGCCGCCGACAGCTTGCCGATGGTGGTCGAGCCGAAGTCGCTGTAGTGCTCGTGGCGGACCGCCTGGTCGGTGCGGAAACGGTCCGTCCAGTCGGTCTCGACATCCAGGTACAGCGACCAGTTGCGGCGGCTCTTGTCGGTCTTGTCCGAAGGCTGGAAACCCGGAAAGCCCTGGCTGCCGGCCGAACCGCCGCCGGGGCCGTCGAAGTCCATGTACGATCCGGGCACGCCCGGCTCGATCTTGTAGTTGTCGCGACGGAAGGCCGCGCCGTAGGCAACGTTGACGCCGCTCAGCCAGCCGTCGAAATATTTCGTGACATCGAAGTTGGTGGTCTGCTCGTTGAACTCCAGGCTGCCCGCGTTGAAGGAGGTCGGGCTGGTGGCCGGTTTGCCCATCATGAGGTTCAGGTTGGCCGTCGATGCATTGAGCGTGTGGCGGATGGTGTCCGTCAACACGTTCGAGCCAGCGGTCTGCGACAGGTCGTAGTGCCAGCCGTTCGCCTGCCAGCGGATGCCCACCGTCCCGTGCCGGTCCTGGATGAACGGCTCGATGAAGGGAATGAAGCCGTCCGGATACATGACCGCAGAATTGCGCGACGGGATATCCGAGGAGCCCAGGCCCTGACGTGCCCACGCCGCGGACGATGCGTCGCGGTTCTGCATGCCTCCGTCGAAATAGAAGTCCACGTCGTCGGTCAGCGGGATGTCGCCGTTGACGTAGAACGTCTTGTTGATGACGCGCGCGTCGCCGATGATGCGCAAGGGCTGGCTCGCATCGGTACGATCGGAGCGGCCGCGATGCTGGAATTCGCCGGTGATGGAGATGGTCCCGCCATGGCCGACGGCAAAGCCGCAGTAGGCCGAGGTGATGTAGTTCATCCCGTCGCCGACGCCGTACTGGCCGTAGCCGGCGATGGCCTCGCACCCGTGTGTGCTCTTGAGCACGATGTCGACCACGCCGGCGATGGCGTCCGATCCGTACTGGGCGGCGGCGCCGTCGCGCAATACCTGGACGTCGCCGATGGCCATCACCGGGATGGTGTTCAGGTCGGTCGCCACCGAACCCACGCCGCGTGCGCCGAACAGGCGCACTTCCGCCGTCTTGTGCATGCGCTTGCCGTTGATCAACACCAGGGTCTGGTCCGAATCCAGCCCGCGCAGCGCGATCGAGTCGATCGAGTCGTTGTTGTCGGTGCCGGAACTGCGCGAGCTGACAAACGAGGGAATCTTGTACTTCAGCGTCTGCGACAGATCGAACGAGGCGCCTTGCGTCGCCGACTCCTGCATCGGGATCACGTCCACCGGCACCATGGATTTCAGTGCCGAGCGGGGTGCCGTCCGGCGCGAACCGATGACCGTCACGGCCTGCAATTGCGTGGGTTTTTCGCTCGCCTGCCCGCTCTGTTGCCCCGATTGTGCCGCCGTGGCCTGGCTGCTTTGGCCCGAATCGGCCGCGGACGGGGAATCGACCGATCCCGGCCCGGCCTGGGCCGTCCCGTACATCCCCAAGAGCCCGAGCAAAACCGCCGCGGGCAACACCGAACGCTTGCATCGAAAATTCATTGACTCCCTCCAGAACGGCAACGTGATCTCCCGTCACGCCAGGTCGAAAACCACCGGCCCGGCGGGCACATGTTTCGGCAGCCTGCACCTCCACAGCACGTCCAGATCCCTTGCAATGACCCCATGTTGTTGATTTGCATGGCGCTTCCCCGCTGCCATCGAAGCTACTGCCGTGACAACTTTTGTGTCAACGATGCTAGCCCGGAGCCGTCCGATCCCTCTTGTCCAAGGTCATGGCCCTTTGTTTCTTGCCTGCCCCGATCTTCAGATGGATGACATGATCCGCTTCGGCGCGTACCCTCCAGGCAGGCCACCGCCGCAGTTTCCACGGGCCTGACGCCCTCACCGGGCGCCCATGCAAACGGCAGGAGAAGATCGTGAGCCGACCCCTTCTCGTTTTCGTGCACGGCTGGAGCGTGACCAGCACCGCCACCTACGGACAGCTCCCGGCCCGCCTCAAACACGAAGCGCAGCGCCGCGGCGGCCCGGCGCTGGACGTGCACCACCTCTACCTGGGCGAGTACGTCAGCTTCCACGACGAGGTCCGCGTCGAGGACATCGCGCATGCCTTCGACGGCGCCCTCGCCGAAGTGCTGGCACGCCACGGCAAGGGCCGCCGCTGCGTATGCATCACCCACTCCACCGGCGGCCCGGTGGTGCGCGAATGGCTCGACCGCTGCATCGTCAGGAAAGGCAAGCTCGGTCGGTGCCCGATCAGCCACCTGATCATGCTGGCGCCGGCCAATTTCGGCTCGGCGCTGGCACAACTGGGCAAGGGCCGCATCGGTGCCATCAAGGCCTGGTTCGACGGCGTGGAACCGGGCCGGCGCGTACTCGACTGGCTGGAGCTGGGCAGCCCGGCGTCATGCGCGCTCAACCTGCGCTGGGTCCACGACTACCCGGCACTGAAGCTGACCCGCGGCGCGAACCCGGTCTTTCCCTTCGTGCTCACGGGAGATGCCATCGACCGCAAGCTCTACGACCATCTCAACGCCTACACCGGAGAAATGGGCTCCGACGGCGTGATGCGCGTGGCCGCCACCAACCTCAACGCCACCCACGTGGTCTTGCGGCAACCCGCGCCACGCCGCGGCGAGGCCCTGGCCGGCGCGCGCAAGCGCCTGCGCGTGCTCGAACTGGAATCGACCGCAAGCGCCATGCCCACGGCCTTCAAGATCGTGCCCGGCAAATCGCACTCGGGCAGCACGATGGGCATCATGGCCAGCGTGCGTGACGACGACGAGCCGGACGCCACGGTCGCGGCCATTCTGGCCTGCCTGGAGGTGCACGACGCCCGCGGCTACGAGCGTCTGCGCCGCGGCTTCGACGCCGAGAACGCGGCCCATCAGGCCCCCGGTCGGCGTCTGGAAATCGAGCGCGTGCCGGTGCTGCCGGACCGCAAATACATTCTCGACCCCTGCTCGATGGTCGTGTTCCGGCTGTTCGATTCGACCGCCCGGCGCGCCCCGGACGTAAACGTCCTGCTCACGGCCGGGCCCGCCGACAGCCCTGACCAGTTGCCGCGGGGATTCCTCGTCGACCGCCAGGCCAACCTCCGGCAACCGGCCAATCTCACGTTCTACCTCAACCATGCCGTGCTGGCCGGCTGCCCGCCCATTCCCGGGCCGGACGGTCGCATCGAACGAGCGGCGCTGGTGCCGCGTCCTCCCTACGGCCTGCGCATCGATCCGCGCCATCGCGACCGCTTCGTGGAGTACTGGCAGGCCGCGCTCGCAGGCTCGATGCAGGACCTGCTGCCGTTGATACGGCCCAACGAGACCACCCTCGTCGACGTGCACCTGAGCCGCGTGGTGCACGAGAACGTGTTCCGCTTCACCACGCGACTGGCGCCGCCGGTGGACTTCAAGAACGTCAAGCCCGGCGGCATCGCCTGACGTACACGGTGCGCACCCGGACCAACTCCGTAGGGTGGGCGCTGCCCGTGTATTCTGACCCCATGTAGGAGCGCACCCGGGCGCGACAGCCTCGGTGCTCATTGGAACGTTGAGGCTGTCGCGCCCGGGTGCGCTCCTACATACGGGTAGTCACGCCCTGTGGCAGGCGGGGTCAATGGGCGGTCCAGGTGTCGTTGGCGCGGTCGACGTCGGGCAATACGTGGTCCGGGTCGATGGTGGCCGACTTGACCCGCTTGCCGGCCGCCACGACGACGTCGAACTGCTTGTGCTGGATCCACGTGGCCACCGGCACGCGCACGCGCTTGTGCGTGCCGTCGGTGAAGGTCACCTCCAGCGTCGCCGGCATCGGCAACTTGTCCAGGCAGGCCACGGTGACGGCCGTCGTCTTGACGCCCTTCTCGTCGGCGTACTTCACGCCGGTCACCGCCAGGTCCAGCTTCCAGTTGTGGCGGAACCAGCCGCGCCAGAACCAGGACAGGTCCTCGCCCGCGGCGCTGTCCATGGCGCGGAAGAAATCCGACGGCGACGGATGCTTGAAGGCCCAGGCCTTGACGTACTGACGGAACGCCGCATCGAAACGCTGCGGCCCCAGGATCTGGCTGCGCAGCAACTGCAGGCCGTAGGCCGCCTTGAAATAGGTGATCGGGTGCCGGTACTTCTCCTGGATCGCGTCGGCGCGGATCAGGATCGGCGGCGCGTCCGGCTTGTCGAACACGTCCTTGATAATGTCCTGGGCCGGATCGCCGGTATAGGGCGCGTATTCGCTGTCCTTCTTGGGCGCGAACTGGCCGTCGTGGGTCTGGCCCCAGTGCGTGTGCGCGAGCGAATCGACGAAGGTGTTGATGCCCTCGTCCATCCAGGCGTCGCGGCGTTCGTTGGAGCCCACGATCATGGGGAACCAGGTGTGCCCGAACTCGTGCACGCCGAGCATGAACAATCCGTAGCCCTTGGCCTTGTACCAGTCGAACACGATGCCGGGGTACTCCATGCCGCCGGCGATGCCGGCTTCGGCAATGGCGTTGGACCACGGGTAATCGAAACCGGTGTATCTGGAGAAGTATTCGAGCGTGTACTTGACGCCCTGGGTCGACTCCTGCCAGCCGTGCTCGCCGATGCTTTCCACCGGATAGACCGATTGCGCCAGCGGATGCTTGCCGTTGGGCAGGTCGACGCGCGCGGCGTCCCACACGTAGGCCTTGGAGGCGCCGAAAGCGACGTCGCGCGTGTGCTCCATGCGGAAATGCCAGGTCAGCGTGCCGCTCTGCTTCGGGCGGCTGGAAGGATCGGTGACTTCCGCCGCCGTGCGGATCATCACCGTCTTTTCGCTGTGGCGGGCCTGCTCGAGACGCTTGATCTGGGTCGCGGTCAGCACCTCGCGCGGGTTCATCAGCTTGCCCGAGCCGGCCACGATCATGTTCCACGGCACGGTGACGTAGTAGTCGATGTTGCCGTACTCGAGGTAGAACTCGTTGTTCAGATACGGCAGCGTGTCCCAGCCGCGCAGGTCGTCGTACACGCACAGGCGCGGGAACCACTGCGCGATCTCGAACACGTCGCCGTTTTTGGTGGGATACCAGTCGGTGCGTCCGCCGAATTTCCCGGGCACGGTGTAGTGGTAGACGATGCGCACTTGCACCTTGCCGCCCGCGGCCTTGAGCGGCGTGGGCAGGTCGATGCGCATGCGCGTGTCCGAAGTGACGGTGTGCGCCTTGACGAAGCCGCCGGCGGCGCGCACCTCGACCGAGGCCACCTGGTAACCCTGGGTGTGCCAGGCCGGCGGCGCCCCGCGGGCCGCGCTGAAGTTGGCGCGCGCATCCTTGCGGTAGCGGTTCTGGTCCATCTGCAGCCACAGGAAGTGCAGTGCATGCGGACTGTTGTTGGTGTAGGTGAAGGTCTCGGTCGCGCTCAGCGTCTTGCTTTGGGGATCGAGCCTGGCGTGGATGGTGTAGTCGACCTGGTTCTGCCAGTAGTCGGGCCCCGGCGTACCGTCGGACGAGCGGTAGCGGTTGACCGGATACTGGTATTGGAACGGCGCGAAGGCCTGCAGCGGCTGGTAGCGTGAGGACGACGCCGCGGCCGGCGAGGTGGCGGCCACGGCGGAACCGGCCACCAGCAGACCGACGATGCAAAGGGAAGTGAACAACGCTTTCATGGATACCTCGCGGGAGGCCTGGGAAACAACGGGCGCGGACTTGCCGGACGCGCGCCCGTGCCGGCGGTCAATGCCGGATCTCGTGGCGGTATTGTGCCGGAATCTTCGCGTCCGGCCGGGCGTGGTGATACATGGCCCAGGTGATCTGCTGCATCAGCCAGTGCCTGTTTTTGCCCTTGGCGAACAGGTCGAAGTGGGTCTTGCCGGGCAGAAACTCCACCTCGGCCTTCGCACCCACGCTGTCGAGCACCTGCTTGAGCTTGTGCGCGGCCCCGTCCAGATAGAAGGTGTCGGCCGTGCCCACGATGAGATGGATCTTGCCGTCCAGATACGGCTTGAGCTCGGGCCAATGTGTCTTGATGCGGTACGCGATGTCGTAATGGTCGCGCCAGTACCGGGCCACCTTCGGGTCCACCGCGCCGGTATCGCGGTCGAACATGGGCACGGGACGGCCATCCGGCCCCTTGGGCGAGAACACCCATTCGAACGAGGCCATCTGGCCGCCATAGGGACCCAGCACGCGCTCGAGTTGCGCGAACTGCTTGAAAGTGGCGATTACCTTGCCGTTCCTGCGCACCAACGGATACGGAGTGCCATCAGGCCTGTAGTAGACATTGGCGTGCGGCGCGTACAGGTCCGGCCCGGTGAAATCGTGGAAGTCGCTGGAATCGGGCGAAGTGGACCAGGTGCCGCCAAAAATTTTCGGATAACGCACCTGCAGCCACAGCGTGGCCCAGCCGCCGGACGAATGGCCGGTCAGGAAGCGCCCGCCGGCGTCGCCATCCATGCGGTAGTGCGCCTCCAGGTGCGGAATCAGCTCGGTGGTCAGCGCCGTGCCCCAGGGGCCGTTGTTGACCGAGTCGGCAAATTCGTGCGTGCCGCGCGGACTGGCTTCGTTGAGGAACACCCAGATCATCGGCGGGATCTCGCCCTTTTGCATCTGCCCGAAGATCGAGGCCGCCTTGATCGTGAGGTAGGTCAGGCGGGCGCCGAACCCGGGAGTGAAATACACCGTGGGGTAACGGGCGGACGTGTTCCGGGCATAACCCGGCGGCAGCAGCACCCAGCCTCGGATATGCATCGGCCGGCCCCAGAACTTGCTCAACGCCGGGCTGACAAAATCGATCCTGCGGCTGTGTGCATGGGCGGCCTTCATTGCGGACGCCAGTTTTTCGAATCGCTTGCGGTATTTCGGCGGCACGTCGGTGGGCACCGACCACGGCTTGCGTGTGACCGGCAGCTTGCGCACCAGCTTCAACGTGGGGACCGCGGCCCGCGCGTCGAATGCCACCTCGGTCACCGGACTGACCAGATCGCCCGGACCGCGGCCACCGAAATTGTAGTCATGGTTGACGTCGAGTACGGCCTGCATGTCGTACTGGCCCGGCGCAAGCTGCGAAAACGGCTTGGGGAACGCCAGCGCATCGGCGTCGACCAGCACCGACCGGCCTGGAGCAAGATGGGTCACGTCCATGGCCGCGACCGCGGTCCGGGTCGGGGAAAAAGCGCTCGTGTCCACTTTCTCCACCTTGCCGCCGCGCGCCTGTCGCTCCGCGTCGGCCACCGGAAGCGCAAACAGCAACAGGCGCCCCGACACCGGCCGCGAAGAGGCCCCATCCAGGGTCACGCGGAACAGGCGGTGCGGGGAAACCGGATCCGCGTTGCCGGCCCACGCCAGCGGCGCCGCCGCCAGCAACAGGAAGACCGCGGCAATCGTCCGCAATGCACGCAACATGGATGAATCCTCCGCAGTCACGAAAACGCCGCCGATGACGAACCGGTGCGGCCGAGATCATCGAGCATGCCATGAAATAACACGAAGCGCCTCCCCGGGCAGCCGCCGAAAGTCATGTCACGGGCCCGACGACGGAGCGGCCGCGCGGGGCTTTACCCGGCCGGCATCGGATTTTAAGCTGAAGGTACGGCCCGGACGCGGGTCATGCCGCAAAACCATGCATGCCGAGGGCGCCACGATGAGTCCGCAAAGTTTCCACATCGACCTGACCGACATCAGCGCATGCGGCGTGTACATGGTCAGCCTCGAGGACCTCGACACCGTGGACGCAGCGGCCACCCGGGACGACTTCAACGTGCACCATGTCGATCTGCACGACTGCCGCGACCGCCCTGCCGTCACCCGCCGCCTGGCCGAGGGCTTTTCCCTTCCCGACCGCTACGGCAGCGACTGGCCCGCGCTGGTGGAGTATCTGAAGGAAATGGGCGGCCTGCCCTCGCGCGGCCACGTCCTGCTGCTGCGGAACACCGAGCACCTGCGCGAAACCGACCCGGACGAACTGGATCATCTGCTGGACACGCTCGAGGACACCGCCTCCATCTGGGCCGGCGAAGGCGTGGCCTTCTTCGTCTTCACGGGCTTGCCGCCGCACATGGAGATCCCCACGGAAACGATGGCCAACGCCTGAGCACGGATCCTAGGCACCGGTATCGCCGCCGTCGGGCGGCAGCGGCACCGGTTCGCGCAGGTGTCCCTGCACGGTTTCCGGCGGCAGGCGCAAGGCGATGGCCATCCAGGCGACCAGCGCCGAAAACAGCAGCAACACCACGGTCGACCAACCCAGGCCCAACAGGCCAAGATTGCCGGCCGCACGATCCCCGGGATAAATACCCAGCCAGCTGATCAGCGTCAGCCCCGCCAGCCAGACGACCATCCACGCGCCCGAGCGCCACTCCAGGGCGGGCGTGCGGCGATGAAAGCGGCCTTCGTGCAGGGCCAGGACGAGATAGCCGATCAGCACGGCCAGCATCAGCTTCCAGACCACGTCCCAGCCCGACCAGTACACGATCAGGTTGGACGACAGGAATCCCAGGTAGGCCAGTGGAACCACCCACGGCAGCCGGAACGGACGATGCTGGCGCGGCAGTTGCCGCCGCATCGCCAGCAGCACCAGCGGACCGGAACCGAACGACAATACGGTGGCCGAGGTCACGAAGCCCACCAGCTTCTGCCAGCCGGGAAACGGCAGGAAGAAGATGCTGCCCACGATGAAGGTCAGGATCACGCTCACCCAGGGCACACCGTGCCGGCTGACCTTGGCCAGCGACCTGGGCGCATTGCCGTTGCGACCCATCGCATAGGAAACGCGCGCGGCCACGGTGGTGTAGATCAGGCCGGTATCCGCCGGCGAAACGAACGCGTCGACATACAGCAACACGGCCAGCCAGCTCAGGCCCATGACCGTGGCCAGCGCCGCCAGCGGGCCGTAGGTGGCGGCGATCTGGTCCAGCCCGCCGGCAAAACCGGTGCCGATGTGCGCCCAGCCCTGGGCCAGCGCACCGTGCGGCAAGGCGCCGATGAAGGCAATCTGCAAGGCCACGTAGATGACCGCCACGATGGCCACCGAACCGATGATGGCGATTGGCACGTTGCGCTGCGGATTGCGCGTCTCCCCGGCCAGCTCCACGCCCTGCCGGAACCCCTGGTAGGAAAACACGACGCCGCCGGTGGCGATGGCCGAAAACACCCCCGGCCAGCCGGACGGCAGGAACCCGCCGATCGCCGGGTCGACGAAATTCGACCCCTGGAACAGCGTGGCCAGGAATACCACGACCACCAGCGTGATGATGAAAAGCTTCCACCACACCAGCGCGTTGTTGAGCCGCGCAAACCAGCGGATGCCGAAGACGTTGACCACGCTGAACAAGGCCAGCAGCCCCACGGCGACGGCAAAACCGGCGCCGGTCAGCACCGGGGAGCCGGAAGCGTCCAGGCGCTCCAGCCACGGCAGGTAGTTGGTCGAATACTGCAACGCGGCCATCACCTCGATGGCCGCGGTCGAGGCCACCGCCAGCCACGTGATCCAGCCCACGGTGTAGCTGGCGAACGATCCGAAAGCGAAATGCGGAAACCGCACCACGCCGCCGGCCACCGGGAACATCGTGCCCAGCTCGGCGTAGCACAGGCCGATGAAGATGATCATGACGGCGCCGATCACCCAGGACAGGATCGCGCCCGGCCCGGCGATCTGCGCGGCAATCAGGGCGCCGAACAGCCATCCCGATCCGATGATCGAGCCGACGGCGGCAAACAGCAGGCCGACGATGCCGATGTGACGCTTCAGGCGGCGGTCGTCGGCTGCCTCGCGATGTACGGTGGAACGATCCGGCGCGGTCATGCGTCCTCCCTGGTCTGGATGGGAAACAGGACATCCCGCCGGTGGAAAACCTTGTGGCCTGCCCAGGGACGACGATGAACAGCTCCCGATGATGCCGGCAAGCAACCCGTCCGCACAAGACCATGACTTGTGGCCCATGCGCGGAACGGATGCGGAAACCGGGAGCGCGCGACACGCAGGCGCACTGGCCAGCGCAGGGATTTTGCGGCACGCTCGCAGCCATGCCCACGGAAGATTTCACGTTGCGCGGCGAACACATCGCGCTGCACCACCTGCTCAAGCTCACCGGGGCCTGCGCCAGCGGCGGCCAGGCCAAGCAGGCCGTGTCCCGCGGCGAAGTCCGCGTGGACGGCCGCGTGGAAACACGCAAGGCCTGCAAGCTGCGTGCGGGCCAGACGGTGCAACTGGACGAGCGCACGATCCGGATCCGCAAACACGCATCGACCGACCCGCCCCCGTAGGG
>CAZMMO010000040.1:0-7134 GCA_964567365.1 uncultured Rhodanobacteraceae bacterium
TCCGGCACGAGTTCGCCCTGCCGGTTTGCCACCTGTGCCCATCCGGCAAGCAGATTCTCGGCCGAAGACGGTTGCTCGGGGATATGGATTCCCTGGGTCAGGGTGATATTGGCCAGCTCGTAACTCCCGCCGCCGGCGCAGACGATGGAGCGCGTCGGCGCGTGCTCCGATACCAGCGCCAGCACGGCCGGACTGACCAGTTCAGGGCGCAGCATGCGCAACTGTTCCTGTGGAAGAATCCCCTCCATCATCCGGGTCGCCGCGGTTGGCGCGATGCAGTTCACACGGATGTCGTACTTTTTGCCTTCGATGGCAAGCGTCTGCATCAGGCCCACCAGCCCCATCTTCGCGGCCGCATAGTTTGCTTGGCCAAAATTGCCATACAGCCCCGAGGACGAGGTCGTCATGACAATGCGGCCGTAACCCTGGGTACGCATCGGCTCCCAGGCCGCCTTGACGCAATGGGCGGTGCCCATCAGGTGGACCTCGACGACCTGTCGAAAGTCCTCGAGGTCCATCTTGGCAAAGGACTTGTCGCGCAGGATCCCGGCATTGTTGACCAGGATATCGACGCGGCCCCACGTATCCAGCGCGGTCTCGACCATGCGACGGGCGAAATCCACGTCGGTCACCGAGCCCTCCACGGCACAGGCCGTGCCGCCGGCGTCCTGGATTTCCCTCGCCACCGACTTGGCGTCGTCGCCCAGGTCGTTCACCACCACGCGCGCGCCGCGCCGGGCCAGCAGCAAGGCATGGGAACGGCCCAGGCCACGCCCGGCGCCCGTCACGATGGCCACTCTTTCACTCAAATCGATCATTTCGGACTCCCGCGTATTCGGCTGTTGCCGGTTGCGGCCGGTACGGCCCCGCCTCACCCATGGCGGGGATCGATACCGCACCCGGCAAGCAACCAGCTCTGGCTTGATTATATATTCACTATTTTATTAGTTAGTGTAGAATTTATAACGCACACCATGTTGTGTGGCAAGCGCATCCATTCCGAGGGTTTGGCCAATGGATACGAGAGACTGCGGATCGCAACGCACCCGGCCGACGGGAAGACCCGGTCGGATCCGATGCCGAGTAGACCATGCTTGCGGAAACCGACAACGTCGGAACGCGCCTGCCTCACCCTGATCGCGCTGAAAGGCGTGCGACATGCGACGAAGCCTTCAACGATTGACGCCCGCACGCCGCGCTCCGTAGACTGAATCCACTATCCACCGCCCCTGCTGCCGCCACTCCATGCCCAAAGCCAAGCCCGAGAAACCCCGCCGCAAGAAGGCGGAGCAGCGTGCCGAGAGCATGAAACAGATTCTCGACGCGGCGGAATATCTTTTCTCCAAGAACGGCCTGCACGGCGTCGCCCTCCGCGACGTGGCCAAGCGCGTCGGCATCCACACCACCCTGGTCCACTACTACTTCCAGGACAAGCTCAGCCTGTTCGAAGCCGTGTTCGCGCGTCGCGCCAACGTGACCAGCGACCGCCGCATGACCGCGATGGAACGGTACGAGGCCGAAGCCGGCGATTCGCCCACCGTGGAAGGCGCCCTGCACGCCTTCCTGGACACCGACCTCGACCTCTACTACGAAGGCGGCAAGCACTGGATGAACTACGCCTCCTTCTGCGCCCGCGTCAGCAATACGCCCGAGGGCGCCGCGCTGATGGACGTGCATTTCGATCCCGTCGTGCTCAAGCTCGTGAGCATTCTGCGGCGCGCGCTGCCGGACTATTCCGAAGAGGACATCTTCTGGGGCTACCATTTCGTGACCGGCGCGCTGATGAACACGCTGGCGCGCACCGGGCGCATCGACCGCCTGTCGGGAGGCGTCTGCCTTTCGGACGACTTCCCGGCCGTCAAACGCCGCATCGCGCGGTTCATGGCGGCGGGCTTCCTGGCCTTGAAAGAAGACTGAAAGCCGGTCTTCGGCGTCGCCCTTCCCGGATGGGGACGCCGACCCATTACATCGCCAAGGGCGCCCTACGAAGTCAGATGCTTGTTTTCCCTGGCAAGGGTTTCCAGCAACGGTGCAGGTTGCCAGCCTGGACCGTGAAACTCGCGAAGCCGGGCCACGACCTCCGGCAAGCCCACGCCATCGGCGTAATACATCGGGCCGCCGCGATACCTGGGAAAACCGTAGCCGGCCAGATACACCACGTCGATGTCCGAAGCACGCAACGCGATACCTTCATCCAGCAATTGCGCGCCTTCATTGACGAGCGCAAACACCAGCCGCTGAACGATCTCGTCGTCCTGGAAATCGCGCTTCCGCGTTCCGTGCCGGTCATGGTATTCCCTGAGCAGCCCATCCACGACCTTGCTGGGCCTGGGCACGCGACTGCCCTCGTCGTAGTCGTACCATCCGGCCCCGGTTTTTTGCCCGAACCGTTTCAGTTCGCACAACGCATCGGCAATTTCATCACGCGGGGCCTCCGGATTCTCGGCGTAACGCCGCCTGCGCACGGCCGCCACGATGTCGTTGCCGGCCAGATCGTTCATCCGGAAGGGCCCCATCGCGAAACCAAAGCGCTCGATCGCGCTGTCGACCTGGAGCGGCGTGGCGCCGGCCTCGATCATCACCCGGGCCGCTTCGCCATACGGGTTCAGCATCCGGTTGCCGATGAACCCGTCGCAGACCCCGGCCACTACCGTGACCTTGCCGATGCGGCGCCCGACGGCGATGGCGGTAACAAGGGTGGCATCGTCCACCGCATCCGCACGCACCACCTCGACCAGCCGCATGACGTTGGCCGGGCTGAAGAAGTGCATGCCCAGCACGCTTTCCGGACGGCTGGTGTGGGCGGCGATCTCATTGATGTCGAGGGTGGAAGTATTCGAGGCCAGCACCGCGCCCGGCTTGGCGACGCGGTCAAGGCATTGGAACACCTGCTGCTTGATTTCCATCTCCTCGAACACGGCCTCGACGATCAGGTCGGCATCCGCGAGATCCGTGTAGGACAAGGTCGGCTTGAGCAGGGCCATCCGGTGATGAAACGCCTCGCGGCTCAACTTGCCCTTGTCGACCTGCGCCTGATAGTTGCGCCGTACGAGAGCCAGGCCACGATCGAGCGCCTGCTGGCTCATGTCCATGATCGTCACGGGAATACCGGCATTGAGGAAGTTCATGCCGATGCCCCCGCCCATGGTGCCGGCACCGACGATGCCGACCCTGGCGACCGCATGCGGCTTGACCGACGGATCGATACCCGGGATCCGGCGCGCGGTCCGTTCGGCGAAGAACGCGTAACGCAAGGCTCTGGACTGCTCGCTCTCGACCAGCCGGGCAAAGGTTTCCCGCTCCGCGGAAAGGCCGGCATCGAACGGCAGCCTCAGCGCGTTTTCCACCAGCTCGAAACCGGCAACCGGCGACAACTGGCCGCGCGCCCGCCGGCGCACCGACTCCCCTGCGGCAGCAAGGTCGTCGGCGGGTATCGGACTGAAATCGCGAACACGCGGGCGCGAGCCACCCGACGCAGCACGCGCCCGCCGGACCGCGGCGGCAATGACCGCCTCTTCGCTCGTGTCGTCCACGATTTCATCGAACAGGCGCTGCCCCGGAATCCCGGCAAGAGATGCCGCCCCCCGAGGTTCTCCCGAAGTCACGATCATCGCCGCAACCGCCGCATTGACGACCCGGGGCAAACGCTGCGTGCCTCCCGCGCCCGGCACGAGACCCAGCTTGACTTCCGGCAGCCCGACCTGCGACGCGGAACTGGCCACACGCAGGTGCGCACCGAGCGCAAGCTCCAGCCCTCCCCCGAACGCGATGCCCGCGATGGCCGCGACCACCGGCTTGGGAGAATCCTCCAGACACGATATGACCTGCGCGAGATCCGGGGACCGCGTGGCTGCAGACGTCCCGAACTCGGCGATGTCGGCACCGGCCGAAAAGAAGCCGCCGCTGCCGGTCAGCACGATGATGCGAACGGCATCGTCGCTCAACGCCTTGTCCATGCCGCTCACGATCGCGCTGCGAAGCGCATGCCCCAGCCCGTTCACCGGTGGCTGGGTCATGCGCAGGATCGCAACGTCACGATCGACAGAATATTGAATGGCCTCCACGGAACATCACCCCTTGCGTGATCAAAGTACCGGTCGCCGACAGCGCCATCCCCGATCGCCGAGGGATGCAGTACGCCCGGGCAATGAATACGACCTCAGCGGGAAGGACACTTGCTGCTGGCAGGCGGCAACGGCGGCGAGGCGATGCCCACGTTCCATCCCCACGGCTGGTCGCCCTGCACCCTGCGCCGGCACACGGTCTGATTCATGAGACGGTACATTCCCGGCAGGAGATCCTTCGACGGTTGCGGGCCGCCGGCAAATCTCATGTAGTACGCGTCCGATCCGAATGCAGGCCAATCGGGCTCTCCTGCCGCGACGGGCTTTCCCGTGCGCGCGAAACTCGTCCAATAGTCCATCATCGCTGCGGAAATCCTGCGCTGCTCAGGTGTATCCGGAACCTTTGGCCAGTTCATCGGAGTGCCGTCCAGATTGCCGAACACGAACGGCAATTCGCTGGCGTGGAACCCGTGCAGGCCCGCCTTGTCGGCCGCCGGATAGCCATGGTCGAAGAAGTACAGATAGGCCGGCTCGCCGATGGCCGTCTGCTTGCGCACCAGCTCTTCGGCGGTCCAGCCGTACAACGCATCACGGGTCGTGGCCAGGATGCTCTGCTGCATGTTGGATGCGGGGTACAGGCGCAGGAACTCGTTCGCCAGGTCTCCGTAGCGGCTGCGAATCGTGCGTATATATTTTTCCTTGCTGGCCGGAACTTTCGGCGCGAGCACCCGGAGCGAGCGGATTTCGCCGGCGTTGAAACCCGCCAGCAACGGTACGTGCGCCTGCTCGCCCTTCTCGAAAATCGCCACCAGTTGCTTTGGCACGAAGTGCCCATCCACCGTCACCCAGGGCTGATATCTGGCCTTGACCGCGGCTTTGGTAATTTGGGCAGGACTCATCGCACGCAATTCGGCCAGGGTCGACGCATGCAAGGCCTGCATGAATTTGGTGCCGCTCGCCTCGGCAGAGGGTATGCCATGTCTGGCTTGCCTGAGCTGCGGCATGGAGATCATGTAGGCACTCTCCGCGATGGCCTTGGCAAACAGCCCGCGCGCCTGCGGCGAGGCCATCAGGTACATCACGCTCAATGCCCCGGCGGATTCGCCCGCGATGGTGACGTTGGCCGGGTTGCCACCGAAGGCCGCGATGTTGTCGTGCACCCAGTGGAGCGCGGCAATCTGGTCCAGGAGCCCGTAATTTCCCGATACGCCATGGGGCGACTCGGCGCTGAGCGCGGGCAGCGCAAGCCAGCCCAGCGGCCCCAGCCGGTAGTTGATGGAAACCACCACCACGCCGTGCTCGGCCAGATGCTTGCCGTTGTAGAGCGCGTCCCGGCTGGACCCGTTCCACAGGGCCCCTCCGTAGATCCAGAAAAAGACCGGCGCATTGTGTGCGTGCTTTGGCGCCCAGATGTTCAGGGTGAGGCAGTCCTCGCTCATGGGCACCGGCTTGCCCGCGTAAATGCTCGAGGGGATGGGACCGGGTTGATAGCAGGCAAACCCGAACCGGGTGGCCTGCCGGATGCCCTGCCACGGCTTGGCGGGCTCGGGCGGTTTCCAGCGAAGCTTCCCCACCGGCGGGGCGGCATACGGAATGCCCTTGAAGATGTCGAGGTTGCCCTCGCTCTGCCCCTGTACACGACCCGCGGAAGTGGAAACGACAGGGCCCTGGTTGGATGACGGGCCCACCGGTACGGAGGAATTTGCACGAGAGGGACAGGGAAGCATGAGCGCGAAGCACAAGGCGACGACACCCGCTATCCCAACCTGCGCTGATTTCATGAGCTGACTCCTATCCATCCGGAACGTATCCAGGATCAGTAGACTTCGAACAAGCCGGCAGCGCCCTGCCCGCCACCGATGCACATCGTGACGACCACATATTTGACGCCGCGGCGCTTGCCCTCGATGAGGGCATGGCCCACGCAGCGGGCACCGGTCATGCCATAGGGATGGCCGATGGCGATCGAGCCCCCGTTGACGTTGTAGATCCCGGGATCGATGCCAAGCTTGTCGCGACAATACAGGCACTGGCTCGCGAACGCCTCGTTCAACTCCCACAATCCGATGTCATCGATCTCGAGGCCGAAACGCTCGAGCAGCAGCGGTACGGCAAACACCGGACCGATGCCCATCTCGTCCGGGTCGACGCCGGCCACCGCCATGCCACGATACGCGCCGAGAGGCTCCAGGTTCCGGCGTGCCGCCCGCCTCGCCTCCATCAGCACCAGGGCGCTGGCGCCGTCGGAAAGCTGGGAAGCGTTGCCGGCCGTGATGGACGAGCCCCTTTTGATCTTCTGCCCGTCCTCAAAGACCGGTTTCAATGCCTGCAAGCCCTCCATCGTCGTCCCGGGGCGGTTGCACTCGTCCTTGCCGATGGTCACCTGCTTCTGGGAGATCTTGCCGGTTTCCTTGTCGAGGACCTTCATGGTCGTGGTCATCGGCACGATCTCGTCATCGAACAGGCCTTCCTCCTGCCCCTTCGCGGTACGCATTTGCGAGTGGTAGGAATACTCGTCCTGCGCGTCGCGCGAAACATGGTAGCGCTCGGCCACGATCTCGGCGGTTTCCAGCATGCTCATGTAGGTATCGGGGCGATGATCGACCAGCCACGGATCGTGCGCACGGAACCGGTTGCCGTGCTCATTCTGCACCAGCGAGATCGACTCGAGGCCGCCCGCCACGACCGTGTCCATGTTGTCGACGATGATCTGCTTGGCCCCGGTCGCAATCGCCATCAGGCCGGAAGAGCACTGCCGGTCGAGAGTCATGCCGGCGACGGTGGTGGGCAGGCCGGCACGCAGTGCACATTGCCGGGCCGTGTTGTAGCCGGTCGTGCCCTGCTGCATGGCGCAACCCATGATGACGTCGTGGATCTCGCCCGGATCGAGCCCGGCACGCGCGACGGCGTGCCGGATCGCGTGTGCCCCCAGCGCCTGGCCCTGGGTGTCGTTGAACGCGCCCCGGTAGGCCTTGCCGATCGGGGTGCGGGCGGTCGAAACAATGACGGCTTCACGCATGATTTGCCTCGAGTGGATGTTGGGTCATGAAGTCCAAGGATGTTCCGCGTA
>CAZMMO010000040.1:7234-11313 GCA_964567365.1 uncultured Rhodanobacteraceae bacterium
CGGTCAACGACATGCGACGACTCATCTACTCCGTCGTCATGGCCGAATTTTTTCCGCAACGCCAACTTGTCGATCTTGCCGGTCGCCGTGAGCGGCATGGCATCGACTTCGTCGACCGTCGCCGGCAACCACCAGCGGGGAACCTTCCCTTCGAGGCTTGCCAGCAACTCGTCCGGGTCGATCTTCTCCCCGGCACGCGGCTCCACCACCAATACCGGGCGCTCGCCCCATTTCGGATCAGGCCGCCCGACGACCGCCACGAGGCCAACGGCGGGGTGCTCGCCGACGAGTTCTTCGATCACCGCGGGGTTGATCCACTCGCCGCCCGACTTGATCAGGTCCTTGGATCGGCCGTGTATCGAGACGTTGCCATCGGCATCGATTTCGGCCAGGTCGCCCGTGTCGAAATAGCCCTCGTCGTCGAGTTCGAGGGAATCCGACCGGTAGTAACGGTCCAGCACGCTCGCTCCCTTGACGCGCAGACGACCCATGAGGGAACCGTCCCGGTCGGTCAGCGTCCTGCCCTGGTCATCCACAAGCTTCAAGTCGACGCCAAGCGACGGGCGCCCCGACGAACCGGGGTCGAATGCCGCCTCGCCAGGCACGGTAATGGTGCCCAGCGGCGACAACTCGGTCATTCCCCAGCTTCTCTGGACTTCGACGTGCAGCCGCTCCTGCATGTACTTGATCACCGCGCCCGGGCAGTCCGACCCGCCAATGACAACCCGCTGCAACGACGGCAACATCCCACCGACGACATCGAGATGTTCGATCACCCCCATCCACACCGTATGCACGCCCACGGCGACGGTGACATCCTCGTCGTACAGCAGCCTGGCCAGGCTGGCGCCGTCGAGCTGCGGGCCCGGCAACACGAGCTCGGCTCCGGCCACCGGGGCGACGAACGGCAAGCCCCAGCCGTTGGCATGGAACATCGGCACCGCGGCAAGCACCACGTCGCGCCGTGCCAGCGCGAACGCATTGGCCTGCAAGGCATGCAGGGCGTGCAGGTAATTGGAGCGGTGCGTATACAGCACGCCTTTCGGCATACCGGTAGTGCCCGAGGTGTAGCACAGGCCCGCGGGCGTGTTCTCGTCGAAATCTCCCCAGCGGAACTCCTTCCCCAGGGCGTCAATCAGGTCGTCCTGCCGCCACACTTTCGGCCCCGACCCGTTTCCGGCCCGCAAGGCACCGTCTTCCGGGCCGCCGTCCATCACGACCACGTGCTCGACAGAGGGACAATGCGGCAGGATGTCGGGGAGCACCGGCGTCAGGCTCGACGCCACGGCAAGTACACGATCCTCGGCATCGTTGATGATCGCGACCAGCTGGTCCTTGGTGTAGCGCGGATTCAGGGTATGGCAGATCCATCCGGCCGCCATGGTCGCGTAATAGAACTCCATGTGATGCCTGCTGTTCCACGCCAGCGTCGCGATCCGGTCGCCGAACCCAAGGCCAAGCGCCTGCAGCGCACCGGACAAACGGTTGCAGCGGCTGCGCAACTGCGCGTAACTGGTGCGCTCCGGCGCGGAATTCGGAACAACAGATACGATTTCCTTTGTCCCCGCCCATTTGGCTGCATGGTCCAAAAACTTGTCGAGCGTCAATGAATAATCTTGCATAGCCTAGCCAATCCAATCCTGAATATCACAGCCCATTCCCAATGAACAATCGCATGCCATGCCTAGAAGTATTTCGTTACCCGAATACCGTATTGGCGCGGCGGGCCGTAATAGAGGAAGCCAGGACTACCGATAAGATTTGCCGAAACATAATGCTGATTCGTCAGATTCGTTCCATACAGGCTCGTCACCCAACTGCCATGATTCCAGTCGAGGGAAGCACCGAGGATATTGCGCTCGCCAAGCCGGTCGCCGAGAGCAACGTTTTCGAACAATGTCGCCCACTGCGGAGAAATGTGAGCGAAGTTGACGCGCGGCACGACGGTGTCGCTGCCGGCATGGAACGTATATTGCAGACCGAGGCCATAGGTCAGGTTCGGCGCATACGTCTGCTGACGGCCTTCCAGGTCGATACAAGTGCTGCTGGCCGGACCGCTGCCGGTATCACACGGCAATACCGACGGCAAGCGTGTATCCGTGGCGAAAAACCGGCCAAGCGAACTGTGCATCCAGCCCACATTGGCAAACAACGACCAGTCGCCAACCAGCGCCTGGAGCTGTGCCTCCGCGCCATACATCGTCGTGGGATTCGGTACGTTCAACTCGAAACCAAACGTCGGCAGCGCCGGGTACCCCACTTTGAGCTGGAAATTTTTGTAGTGGTTCTGGTAGAAATCCAGTTGCAGGCGGACATGATCATCAGCCCACTTTCCCTTCCAGCCAATTTCCTGGCTCACCACCTTTTCGGAATCGAATGGATCGGGTACCAGTCCCACCGCGACCGGCACGTTGAGGCCGCCGGGTTTGAAACCCTCCGAAACCAGCGCGTACAGGTAATTTTTGTCATTGACTGTCCAGCCGAGTGATATCTTGCCTGAGACATTATGGAATCTTGCAACCTGGTCGTCCGGGATCGGAGTTCCAAACTGCTCGACAAAAACGTGATTCGTCGTCTGCGCCTGCGTGTACCTTGCCCCGACCGCAAGCTCGAGGTCGTCGGTGAGATCATATTCGATCTGGCCGAATACGGCCCGGTTCCACGTCGAATTGACGCCTTGCAATATGTATTGGGCGGCGGGATTCCCCGCCGGGCCGCTGACGAACTTGCCCGTGGGGAAGGTGTACTTGTTCCACTGCCAGAACGTGCCCACGATCCAGCTCAAGCGTCCCGTCTTCGGAGACAGCAGGTCGAACTCCTGCGTCGGCATGGTCTCGTATACCGAATCCCGGAAGATGTTGTTGAGGACGGCCGTCCCGTCCAGGTCGGTCCGCCACTTGGTGGCGCCTCTCTGGTAGCCCGTGATGGAACGGAACTCGTATCCATTGTCGAACTTGTAATCGACCTTGAGAATGGAACGCACCATGTGGTCGAGCGATTCCAGCTCGGCATTGGATTCCACCTCGAACGGGTCCGTGATGGGCGGATACCCCGGGCCCACCGGGCTGCCGATCAACGCGCCATTGTTGAAGTAGCCGTAGTAGTTGATGGACGTTACCGACAAATTTTCGTTCGGCTTCCACAACAGGCTGAAGCGGGCCGAGCGGAACCGCTTGCGCGTATCCCCGGTCCACGGCCCGGTGACGTTGTAGAAGCTGTCGCGGTTGTTCCCGTAGAAGGCGATGCGCGCCGCAAGAGTGTCGCTGATCGGCAGGTTGACGGCGCCTTGCGTCCCGATCTCGCCGTAATTCCCCACCTGGCCCTGGACGTATCCCCCGACCCCGCCATGCAGAGCCGGAGTGTTCGTCTTCACGAGCACCGCGCCGCCGGTTGCGTTCTCGCCTCCGAACGTACCCTGCGGCCCGCGCAGGATCTGGATCGACGCGATGTCGTAGTACGGCTGCTCGTTCACGTATCCCGGAAACGCGGGCACGCCGTTCCAGTAGGTGATCACGCCCGTACCGGTCTGGGTGTTGTGCTCGCCTTTCCCGATTCCGCGGATGTTGAAATCGTTCCCCTGACCGAAGTTGTTCACCGTGGTCGAGGGCGATATGAACTGCAGTTGGTCCACCAGGTTGATGTGGAGGTCGTTCAGCGTGCCTCCGGACACCACCGTGGCCGATATCGGCGCCGTCTGCAGGGGCACCGCCCGTCGATTGGCCGTCACCGTGATCGCCGGCAATACTTCCGCCGCCCTGTCGGACGGTACGCTGGTATCGTCCGCGCTCTGCGGTGCGGAAGCCGCACCACCCGAGCTATCCGCCGACCCCGTGTTCGGCGATGCCTGCTGCGCGTGCGCGGCCACACAGCATGGCCCCGCCAGCAACAGAACCCCCAACCAGGACATGACGCTCTTCGCAGCAATCGTGTTCATACATTCTCCCCTCCAAGATCTACATGAACTGCCCGAGTCGCCTTGCAGCGCCCCGCCGTGTATTTAGCTAACACCATGTAGAACATCTTGTCAATACTAGCTAACACAATAGTGAATATTATGCGCGTGGATAGGATCGTATCCT
>CAZMMO010000041.1:0-7555 GCA_964567365.1 uncultured Rhodanobacteraceae bacterium
CCTCGGAGCTGTCCGGCTACACCATCAGCCTGAGCAACTTCGGCATGTTCGCCGGGCGCTACGCCACCCCGGTGGTGGTACCGCCGTGCGTGGCCATCGTCGGCGCCGGCCATCTGAGCCATGACGTGGTCGCCATCATCGGCGGCATCGAAGTGCACCGCCGCATCCCGCTGTCGCTCACCTTCGACCACCGCGCCGCCACCGGCGGCGAAGCCGCGCGCTTTCTCAGGGCGCTGATCGACGATTTGGCGCTGCCGCAGTAGGCGTCGATGCTCGCGGATAGCTGACCGCTTTCCTGTGTAGGAGCGCACCCGGGCGCGACCGGCGCATGATTCGTTGAACGCTGATGCCGGTCGCGCCCGGGTGCGCTCCTACACAAGGGTTTCGAGAGGCCTCGGGATTTGCGGGCAGGACTCCCCGTTCCATGCAGCGATGTGCCGACGGCGCATGCGAGATCGGACCACACGGCGGATGCGTTCGCTTCACTCGGGGGGAGACGGCGCCTCATCCGCCCGCGACTTCAACGTATCCAGATAGTTGTAGATCGTGAAGCGCGTGACGCCCAGCGCCTGCGCCGCCCGCTCGACGCCGCCTTTCACGATGAACAGGCCGCGGTGCATCATGTCGTCGACGGCCTGCACCTTCTCGTCCTTGCTCATGGCGGCGACCGGCTTGCCGAACTTGCGTACCGACTCGGACACGACCTCCTCCATCAACTGGTCGATGCCGAGTGTGGACTCGTGCACGGGTTCGGCCACGGGTGCCTGCGGCCGCCCCATCATGGATTCGAGCAGGCGGTGGGCGTCGAGGACGGTGGACAGGTCGGCATTGATGCACAGGCTGGCAAAGAACGTGCCGCTGCTGTCCCGGAAAATCACGGTGGACGAACGCAGGGCGCGGCCGTCGCGCGTGAATGCCTGGTAGTCGGAAATCACCAGGTGCGGTGCGCGGGCATCGTTGTCGGGCAGGTTCTCCAGCAGCTTGGCAAAGCCCTTGTCGCGGTCGGGGCCGCTCAGGATCGAGTCGCCCACGGCGCGCTGCGATACCTGGCCGTTGACGATCTTGACGATCGAGTGCTCGGGCTTGCGCAGGTCGTGCAACACCACTTCCACATTGTCGCCAACGGCGCAGCCGATGACATCCAGGATGGGGAAGAGCATCGCCAGCATGCGTTCGCGCTCGGCCCGCAACGCGGGCGACGGCCGGCCGCGTTCCCTGGCAAGCGCCTGGATCGGCGCGATTGAAGTGCTTTTGGTCGGCATCGACGGACTTCCGGGATGGCAGATGTTGCGGACGGGATCGGCGGCGGGCACGGCATGGGGGCATCGCGTGGCCATCCGCATGGATCATATCAGCCGCCCGCTGCCAGCCCGCACGCAAAACCGCATGCCGCCGCCGCGGGCCGCCCGCGGGTTTGACAGTACCCGATCGCCATGCTACTAATCAACAAAATGTTGAGTTATTCAATTTATTGTTGATTCGAACGACGGTACCGCAGGCACGAGTCGAGCCATGCCCGAAGCTGCCCCGTCCGCCCGACAACCAATGCGATGGAAGGATTTCGATGGGTGAAGTGGAACGCCGACTTGCCGCCGCAGGATGGTCCCTGCCGCCTGCCCTGCCGACGCCGGAAGGCGTCCGCCTGCCGTTCGCCCCGGTGCTCCGGCGCGGCTCGCGCGTGCTGATCGCGGGGCACGGGCCGCAAAACGACGACGGCCGCTTCGACGGCATGTGCGGCAAACTGGGCACGGACCTGAGCATCGAGGAGGGCTACCAGGCCGCGCGCCGCGTGGCCCTGTCCGTCCTGGCCAGCCTGAAGCGGGAACTGGGCGAGCTGGACCGTGTCACCCGCTGGGTGAAGGTATTCGGCATGGTCAACAGCGCCCCCACCTTCCACGACCACCCGGCGGTGATCAACGGATTCTCCGACCTGGTCTTTTCCCTCTATGGAGAGGAACGCGGCTCGCATGTGCGCTCGGCGGTGGGCATGGCCCAGCTGCCTTTCAACATCGCGGTCGAAGTCGAGGCGGAAGTCGAGGTGGACGAGCCATGACCCTGCATGCACGCCCGCGGACAGGACGCTCCGCAACGGGCGGATGAAACGCGACAGGCTCGATTCCGGTCCGACCGCATCGGACCCGAGACGGGGGTGACGACGATGGTTTCCAGACGACAATTGCTGAAAGGCCTGGCACTCGCACCGGCCGCCTATGCGCTGCGCACGCCGGCCGTGGCCCGGGGACACGCCGCGTTGACCGCGGGCAAGGGCGGCTTCCGGTTCCAGGTCCGGCGCCACGAGACCTGCCTCAACAACGCCCGCTGGCACCCGCTGAGCGAGGGCGCGCGGGCCAAGGTGGAGCAATACCAGGCCTACAAGGCGCGTGGCGACCTGCAGCCGGCGGATTTCTACGACGTCCTGCAGACGGGCGCGAAACGGGATTTCGCCCGCCTGATCAATGCCGACCCCGGCGATCTGGCCTACGTCAACAGCACCACCGCCGGCGAGACCATGCTGGTCTCCAGCCTGGGCCTGCCCGACGGCAAGGGCAACATCGTCACCGACGCGTTGCACTTCGAGGGCTCGCTGTACATGTACGGGGCCTTGCGCAAACAAGGCATGGATGTGCGCTGCGTGCGCCCGGACCGGCACTGGCGCATCCGCCTCGAGGACATGGCGCGCGTCATCGACAAGCACACGCGCCTGGTGGCGGTGTCGTGGACCTCATTCATCAACGGCTTCACGCACGACATGAAGGCGCTGTGCGACCTGGCCCACGCGCACGGCGCGCTGGTGTACGTGGACGCCGTGCAGGCGGTCGGCGCGATCCCCGTGGACGTGCGCGCGGCCGACGTCGATGCCCTGGGCAGCGCCAGCTACAAATGGTTGATGGGCGACTTCGGCATGGGCTTCCTGTACGTGAACCCACGCGTGATTCCCCGCTTGCGGCGCATCGTCTGGGGCTACCGCCAGCTCGACCATTTCCGCTACCACGCCTTTCCGGGCGACAAGCCCGGCCCCTGGCCCGCCTCCTGGACACAGCACGACGACGCCTCCGGATTCTTCGAGATCGGCACCTACGCCAACATCGTGCTGGCGGCGCTTTCCTATTCGCTGCCGGCCATCCTGGAACTGGGCGTCGACGCCATCCAGCGGCACGCGCAACCCCTGGTCGCCCGGCTGCAGGACGAGTTGCCGCGCATGGGCTACGCGCCGATGACGCCGCGCGACAGCGGCGCGCCCATCGCCACCTTCCTGGTCCGCGACGTGGACCAGGTCCGTCGCAAGCTGCACGCGGCCAAGGTCGACGTGTCGCTCGAGGACGACGGCCGCATGCGCATCTCGCCCTCGATCTACAACACCCGCGACGACATCGAAAAGCTTCTGCAGACGCTGGCATGACGCGGCTCCCGCGGGAGCCCGGATGCCGGCACTGCATCGACCCGCACCAACTTCATCGCATTCAACCCTGCCGAGAGAAAACCTCATGAACACGCACCACACACCGAACCGACCGAACCGAAAGCCGAAGAACCTGGGCCGGGCGATACGCGCCGCCCTGATTGGAGCCACCGTGCCGGCCTGGCTGCTGCTGGCCCTGCCCGCGGCCGCGCAGGACACCCGTCAACCGGCGACCCAGTCGACGAGCCAGGGCACCGCCACCACCAACCTGGAGCAGATCGTGGTGACCGCCGAAAAGCGGCCCCAGTCGATCCAGGAAGTGCCCATGTCGATCAGCGTGCTGGAATCCTCGCGCCTGATCGACAGCGGCATGTCGAAACTCGACGACTACTACGCCACCGTGCCCGGACTGAGCGTCAGCGACCGCGGCGCGGGCCGCACCACGATCATCATGCGCGGCATCTCGGCGGGCTCCGAAATGCGCCCGACCGTCGGCGTGATGATCGACGGCGCGCCGTTCGGATCCTCGACGGTCGACTACTCGATCCCCGACCTGGACCCGTTCGACATCGACCACATCGAAGTGCTGCGCGGCCCGCAGGGCACGCTGTACGGCACCAGCAGCATGGGCGGCCTGATCAATTTCGTGATGAAGAAGCCCCGGGCCGACTACCTGAGCGGCCACATCCAGGCTGGCGTGTCGAGCACCGCACACGGCGGCACCGGCTACATCACGCGCGCGGGCCTCAACCTGCCCGTGGTCAGCGACAAGCTGGCCCTGCGCGTGAGCGCCTTCCAGCGGCGCGATGCCGGCTACGTCGACGACCCCGGCCAGGGCCGGCACGACGTCAACCAGGGCACGGCCAAGGGCGGCCGGATCTCCGCCTTGTGGAACCTCAATGACCAGTGGACCGTGCAGGCCTCCGCGCTGGCGCAGAACGACACCGTCGACGGCACCGCGCGCGTGGACATGCAGTCCGGCAGCTACACGCCGGTATTCGGTCCCTACGCGCACGAGCGCCTGCCGGGCACCGACACCGCAAACGTGAAGCTGCGCGTCTACGACCTGCGCCTGGACGGCAAGCTGGGCTGGGCCGACTTCCATTCCACCAGCAGCTACAACCAGTACCAGCTGGTCGGTCCGCAGGACGTCACCGGCACGTTCGGTTTCTTCACCGGCCTGGTGTACGGCATGCCCGGGCTGGGCGTGAAGATCGCCAACAACAGCCGCACCGGCAAGTTCAGCCAGGAGTTCCGGCTGTCCTCGCCCGAGGACGGCCGCGCCCTGTCCTGGCAGGGCGGCGTGTTCTACACCCGCGAGCACACCCTGGGCGTGCAGGACATCATCGCCGTGGACCGTACCACCGGCGGCGACCTCGGCCTGGGCACGATGTACGGCGGCCGCTCGCCCTCGATCTACAAGGCGGCGGCGGCCTTCGGCAACGCCACCTACCGTTTCAGCGACGCCTTCGACCTGCAACTGGGCGGGCGGTTCAGCCAGGTGCGCCAGGACTTCGTCAACGAATACTCGGGTCCGCTCAACGGCGGCACCTCGTCGGACCACGAGAAGGCCCGCTACAACGTGTGGACCTACAGCGTCAGCCCGCGCTACCACTTCAATTCCGACGTCATGATGTACGCGCGCGTGGCCTCCGGCTACCGCGCCGGCGGCGCCAACGCCCTGCTGATCGTCGACCAGGGCCAATTCTCCACCCAGTACAAGCCCGACTCGCTGACCAGCTACGAGTGGGGTTTGAAGGGCGACTTCGCCGACCACAAGGTGACCGTGGACGCCTCGCTGTTCTACATCGACTGGAAGGATATCCAGCTGGCCGAGGTCTCGCAGATCTCCGGCAACACCTACTACGTCAACGCCAGCAGCGCCAAAAGCGAAGGCGCCGGGATCAGCCTGAGCTGGCGCCCGGTGGAAGGGCTGACGATCCGCGGCAACACCTCCTACACGCATGCCGTGCTGACCAGCGACACGCCCCCCGGCACCTACGGGAGGACCGGCGACCGCCTGCCGTATTCGCCGACCTGGTCGGGCAATCTTGCCGCCGATTACACCTTCCCGCTGTCGGGCATGTGGTCCGGCAACGTCGGTGCCGGCGTCACCTACGTCGGCGACCGCATGAACGGATTCACCTCCTCGGCCGATGCCGAACGCTTCCGCCTGCGCTCGTACACGACGGCCCACCTGCACGCCGGCGTGCAGTCGATGCACTGGAAGATCCAGCTGTACGTCAAGAACCTGACCGACGCGCGCGGCTACCTCAGCGCCACGGCGCAGAACGCGACCACGGGCGTGAGCTCCTACGGGCTGCTGCTGATCCAGCCGCGCACCGCCGGCGTGTCGGCGACCTACTCGTTCTGACGCGAAACCGCCCCTGACCGCACCGGCCCAACCCACGGAGCAAGCCCATGGCCATCCCGACCGCAAGACCTGCACGCCCCGCCCGCCCGGCCCCATGGCTGAGCGGACTGGCCCCGTTGCTGCTGGCGCTGGTGCTGCTGGCGCTGGTGCTGTCGGCCCCGGCCCATGCGGCCACCACCCCGACGTGGCGGGTGACGCTTGCCCCGGTGTCGCCCGATCCGGGCAGCGGGCGGATCGACGCGGTGCGGGTGTCGATCCGCGTGCCGGAAGCGGACGCGGCGGCCAAGGCGCCGCTGCTGCGCATGCCGCTGGTGATCAGCAACGTGCAAACCTCCGCCACCACGCTGCAGAACCTGCACGCACGCGACGCCGACGGTCCGCTCGCCCTGCACCACCGCGACGCCGCCGCCGGCAGAACGACGTACCGCAACTGGAGCGCCGCACGCCCCGTGCACGGCCCGGTGACGGTCCGCTACCGGGTGCCGGTCACCAACCGGCCCAATCCGCTGGGCGCCGCGCCACCATTCGAGCTGCGCAGCTCGGACCGGGCCTTCTCCGGACTGCTGGGCGGCTTCGTCATGCTCCCGGCGACCGGCCGCCACCGCCTGCAACTGCACTGGGATTTCTCGGCCCTGCCGGCCAACGCACTGGGCATTTCCACGCTGGGCACGGGCGACCGGACCACGCCCGCGGCCCTGCCGGCGGAAAAGCTCCAGTCGATCTTTCTGATGGGCGGGCACCCGGGACACGAACCGTCGCAACCGGCGGACGACGGATTCTTCTCGGCCTGGCAGGGGCGACCGCCCTTCGATGCCGCCGACCTGATGCAGTGGACGCACCGCCTGTACCGCTACTACCTGAAGTTCTTCCACCGGCACGCCTCCACCTACCGGGTGTTCCTGCGTCCCAACCCGATCAATCCCGGCGGCGGCGTCGAGGTGCAGCATTCCTTCGTCGGCACCTTCGGTCCGCATACTTCGGTAAAGGATTTCAAGCTCACGCTGGCCCACGAGATGGTGCACACCTTCGTCGGCGCGCTCGATACCGACACCCCGCTGGCGGACTCGTGGTTTGCCGAGGGCCTGGCGGTGTACTACCAGCGCCTGCTGCCCTGGCGCGCCGGCATGATCACCGGCAAGGAATACCTGGCCGACCTCAACCAGACCGCGGCGCGCTATTACACCGACCTTCTCAACACCACGCCGAACCGGCGCATCGCCTCCCGTTTCTGGCAGGACACGCGCGTACGCGTGCTGCCCTACGACCGCGGCGCGCTGTACTTCGCGCAATTGAATGCCGAGATCCGGCGAGCCTCGCACGGCAAGCGCTCGCTGGACGACCTGGTCCTGGCTTTCCTGCAGCGCCGCGAGAAAGGACTCCCGCTCACCCGCCAGGCCTGGATCGACGCCGTGACCGGGGAGATCGGTCCGCGCGGCAAAAAGCAGTTCGAGGACATGTTGCACGGCAAGCCCATCGTGCTGTCCTCGGCTGCATTCGGCCCCTGCTTCGAACGCACCAGCGTGCCGATGCGGCGCTACCAGCTGGGTTTCACGCCGGACGTGCTGGTCGAGCCCAAACGCATCATCCGCGGCCTGATCCCCGGCTCCAACGCGGCCAGGGCCGGATTGCGCAACGGCGACCGCATCCTCGAACCGGTACCGCAGGACGCCATCCAGGCCGACCAGCACGCCACGCTGACACTGGCGATCCGGCGGGACGGAAAAACCCTGCACATCACCTATCTGCCGCGCGGGAAAAAGGTCTCCACCTACCAGTGGGTC
>CAZMMO010000041.1:7655-11263 GCA_964567365.1 uncultured Rhodanobacteraceae bacterium
GGCCGCCGCGGCCAGGGCATCCAGTTCCTCGCGCAGGCGTTCGGCACTCCCGTCGGTGGCGTAGGCCAGGACTTCCCCGTCCAGACATACGCTCGCACGGTCGTCGTCCCCGGCGCCGATGCGCACGTCCGCCGCCGACGCCAACAGGCGGCGCGAAGCCATCCCGGCCGCCTTGGGATCGGCATGCGGCACCGACAGTGCCAGGGGGTCGCCGTTGGCCGCCAGCAGACGGAAGCGGAAGCTGCCGTCGGCATCGCGAAAGCTGACCACGCGCGCCGTCTTCGGCGCCTTGGGTTTCTTTTTCGACGGGGCGGATGACGACCCGGCCCCGTTCTTGCCCAGGCCCACGGCCTTGCGCAAGGTGTCCAGCAACGGCATGGCGGTGGCGCGCGCCTTGGCCGCGCCGGCCTGGAGGATGTCCTCGATGTCGTCCGGACGCGCCATCAGCCGGTCGTAGGCATCGCGCATGGGCGCGATTTCCTGCTCGATACGCGCCCGCAACTCCTGCTTGGCCTCGCCCCAGGCCAGGCCCTGCTCCAGCCGCGCGCGGAACCCCTTCGCCTCCTCGCCGCCGGCAAAGGCGCGGTAGATGGCGAACAGCGAGGAAGAATCCGGATCCTTGGGTTCGCCCGGCTCGCGCGAGTCGGTGACGATGCGCGCGATGGCCTCGCGCTGCCGCCTGGCCCCGCCCTCGAACAGGGGAATGGTGTTGTCGTAGCTCTTGGACATCTTGCGCCCGTCCAGGCCCGGCAGGGTGGCCACGTCTTCCTCGATGGACACTTCCGGCAGCACGAAGAAATCCCCGCCGTAGACGTGGTTGAAGCGTTGCGCGATGTCGCGCGCCATCTCGATGTGCTGCACCTGGTCGCGCCCGACCGGCACCCGGTTGGCATTGAAGGCCAGGATGTCGGCCGCCATCAGTACCGGGTACATGTACAGCCCCGCCGTCACCCCGGCATCGGGGTCCTCGCCGGTTTCCGTATTCTTGTCCACGGCCGCCTTGTAGGCATGCGCGCGGTTCAGCAGGCCCTTGGCCGTGACGCAGGTCAGCAGCCACGTCAACTGCGGGATCTCGGGAATGTCCGACTGGCGATAGAACGTGACCTGGTCCGGGTCCAGCCCGCAGGCCAGCCAGGTGGCGGCAATTTCCAGGCGCGAACGCTGCACGCGCGCGGGGTCGTCGCACTTGATCAGCGCGTGGTAGTCGGCCATGAAGAAAAAGGCGTCGACATCGGGCCGGCGGCTGGCGGCCAGCGCCGGGCGGATGGCGCCGACGTAGTTGCCCAGGTGCGGCGTGCCGGTGGTGGTGATGCCGGTGAGGACGCGGATGCTCATGCGTTGGCTTGCTGGATCGGGGAAAGCGCCCAGTTTACGGCATTGCCACGCATCGGACAGCAGCGCGTAGAGTGGGCACGGCCCGCCAATCCCAGAGCGGCATGGATCCCGCTGGCGGGCAATGCCCGCCCTACTCGATTTCGCGGATCAGGCGCGCACCAGGGTGGACTTGCCGAACAGGCTCTCGACCAGTTCCACGGCCACTTCCGCGGTGCGGTTGTGGTCGTCGAAGGCCGGGTTGAGCTCGACGATGTCCAGCGAGCCGAGGCGGCCGCTGTCGTGGATCATCTCCATGCCCAGCTGCGCCTCGCGGTAGGTCGGGCCGCCGGGCACGGTGGTGCCCACGCCGGGGGCGATGGACGGATCGAGGTAGTCGACGTCGAAGCTGACGTGCAGATGGGTGTCCCCGTCCAGGCCGTCCAGCGCCTCCTCGACGGTGCGGCGCATGCCGCGCTCGTCGATGTGGCGCATGTCGAACACCTTCAGTCCGGACTGGAACACCAGGCGTTTCTCGCCCTCGTCCACCGAACGGATGCCGATGTAACGCATCACCGCCGGATCGATCGCCGGCACCTGGCCGCCCAGCCCGGTCAGCTCCGGCGGGCCCATGCCGCACAGGCAGGCCACCGGCATGCCGTGGATGTTGCCGCTGGGCGTGAGGTCGTGGGTGTTGAAGTCGGTATGGGCGTCGAGCCACAGTACGCGCAGCTTCTTGCCAGTCTTGCGGCAATGGTTGGCCACCGCCGTGATCGAACCCAGACCCAGGCAGTGGTCGCCGCCGAGCATGATCGGAAAACGACCGTCGTCGAGCACCTTGCCGACGGCCTCCATGGTCACGCGGTTCCACGCCACCACCTGCTCCAGGTGGCGGTAACCGTCGACCGGCGGCAGCCACGGGTTGACCGGGCCTGCCAGGTTGCCACGATCCTCCACTTCCAGGCCGCGGGCCTTGAGCGCCTCGGCGATGCCGGCCACGCGCAAGGCCTCGGGCCCCATCGACGCGCCGCGGTCGGCGGCGCCGATGTCGGTGGGGACACCGACCAGTGAAATCCTGCGGGGAGAAACGGTAGTCATGCGAATTCCGGGCGCGTCACACAGCGGAAATGGTGCCGGCAGTCTGGCTCGAACAGACGACCTACCGCTTACAAGGCGGTTGCTCTACCAACTGAGCTATGCCGGCCATGGTGCATTCTAACAGCCCTGCCAGCCGGTTCAGGGAACCTCAAAAAACCTCAAACCAGGATCAAGGATGAGGGCAGTTGCCGGGGTAGAAATCCGTTCGCCCTGATGCTTCGACAGGCTCAGCACTGGGTACGCTTCGCGTATCGAAGCCTGTCCTGAGGTATCGAAGGGGGCGTTGGCCTCACGTTTCGCGCGCCGTTCATGGTTCGATACCTCACCACGAACGGGAATAGTTTCTGGCGGAGAGGGATTAGCGATCATGTGAAAAGTGGTTTTTCGAGTTTCCCTTCAGGAGCAGTCGATGGCATGCGCCGACACGTCCGGAGCCTGCACGTACCCCTGCCAGCGGAAGCGCGGGTTCGCCGGCAGGGCGATGTCCACCCAGTACTCGGGCAGGGTCTCGTGGCGCTGGGTCAAGCGGGGGTGGAAGCCCAGCTTCTCGACCTTGGCGAAACGATGCCGCGCATTGTCCGGGTTGTGGAACAGCCCCAGCGAGACCGTGTTCTGGTGGTCTCCGGCCGTGATCACGTAGTAGTCCGAAATTCCCCGGGCGGCCAGCGCGCGCGCCTTGTCCAGGGCTTCCTCCTGGGTCGGGAACGCCGGCAGGTACACCCACCATCCGGTCGCGCGGCTCACCTGGTCCTGGTGGAACTGGATGCGCGGCACCGCGGGCATCAGCGCCTGGAAAGCCTGGTTCATGCCCGAGCGGGTATCGAAGGGGCCGATCCGCATGCAGGTGCCCGAGGCCCTGGCCGCCGGATCGCCCGGCTTCGGCGCGTCGGCGGCCGGTGGCTGGTCGGACAACAACTGCAGCTCGGCGACACCGGGATCGGTGGGCGGCGGCAACGGCGGCTGCTTGCGGCCGAACAGCAGCCACCCGCCCACACCGAGGTTCAGGGCGAGCAACAACAACAGCAACAGGCGCAGAAACATGCGTCGACCCATCGGAAAGCCCGCCACGATTGTAGCCGCTGGCCGCCATCCCGTTGTGCGTGTCGTGTGTGTGTGTAGGAGCGCACCTGGGCGCGACCGGCGCAAAGCTCGTTGAACGCTGATGCCGTCGCGCCCGGGTGCGCTCCTACTTCAGGAAT
>CAZMMO010000042.1:0-10952 GCA_964567365.1 uncultured Rhodanobacteraceae bacterium
GAAGCCTAATCCCAAACCTCGCAGAGAACGTCACTTTGACGGGTCCCGGGTCCCGGGTCCCGAGTCCCGCCGACCCAAAATCCCCACACCCGGCATCAGCTCAACGTACCGACAAACGCCGCGGCATAACCAGCACGGCCAGCAGCAACGCCACGGCGGCGAGGGTGCCGGCCACGTAGAGATGCTCCGTCCCGGTATCGATGGCCTGGCGCAGGTAGGCGGCCGCGGCGTGCGTCAGGCGGTGGTGCTGCAAGGCGCCGATGACGGCATTGACGTCCCGCGGCAAGGCGGTGGCCAACGCGCCGCTGGCGGCATCCAGGCGATCGCGCAGCGCGGCATTGAAAATGGCGCCCATGACGGCCGCACCCAGCGCCGAGCCCAGGTAACGCGAAAACATGTTGGCGCCGGTGACGACGCCGCGCTGCTCCCAGCCGACGATGGACTGCACGCCCACCAGCAATGGCGTCGAGAGCAAGCCGAAACCGGCCCCCAGAGCCACCGTGTCGGCCACCACGGCCCACACCGGCGCCGGATGCGGCAGGGCCACGAATCCGGCGGCACTGACGATGATCAGCACGGCACCGATCAATGCCGTCTGGCGAAAACCGATGCGCATGTACAGCCGCCCGGACAACGACGACGCGACCGGCCAGCCGATGCTCATGCTGGCCAGCACCAGTCCCGACGCGATCGCGCCCAGGCCCAACACCGACTGCGCGAAGGTGGGCAGATAGACTTCCGGCGCCATCATCACCACGCCCATGCCGATGGTGGCGAGGTTGGCGCCACCCAGCGTGCGCCGCGTCCACAGCCAGCCCGGCATCACCGGCTCGCTGGCGCGACGCTCGACCCGGACCACGGCGCCCAGGAGAATGGCGGCCACCACGAACGTCACGACGCTGCGCCAGGACATCCACGGCCACGCCTGCCCACCCTGCAGCAGGCCGAAGATCAGCGCGCCGACGCCGGCCAGCACGAGAACCGCGCCCGCGTAGTCGATGTGCACGCGCCGGCGCTCGAGGTTCTCATGCAGAAACACGCCGATCAGCACCATCGCGGCCACGCCGATCGGCAGGTTGACCAGGAAGATCCAGCGCCACGAGGCGTATTCGGCGAACGCGCCGCCCAGCACCGGCCCGACGATGGCGGCGATGCCCCATACGCTGGACAGCCAGCCCTGGATGGCCGCGCGCTCGCGTACCGAGTACAGGTCCCCGGCCAACGTCGCGACAATGGCCATGATGGAACCCGCGCCCAGTCCCTGGATGCCGCGGAAGACGATCAGCGCCAGCATGTTCCAAGACGCCGCCGAGGCCGCCGACCCGGCCAGGAAGATCAGCGTGCCCACCAGCAGCACGCGCTTGCGTCCGAACAGGTCGGCCAGCTTGCCGTAGATCGGGATCGTGACCGTCTGCGCCAGCAGGTAGATGGAAAACACCCAGCTGAACAGCGCAAACCCGCCGAGGTCGCCGACGATTTGTGGGATCGCCGTGGACACGATGGCGGTGTCCATCGCCGCCAGCATCATGGTGCACATCAGCGCCAGCAGGATCCAGCGGCGCACGCCACGACGTGCCGCCGCCAGCGTGGCGTCATCCGTTGCCGCGAAGTCGATACGTGGGTTCACCCTTCCATCCTACGCGCCCGTGCCACGCACGCGACATGCCCGGCGGTCATGCCGCACACGGGCATCGGGTCAGACGACGCGCAGCCCTTCGGGCAGGCGCTTGGGGTCGTGCCAGAACGCATCGTTGGCAAAACGCTGGAACAGGTCCGGCGGCAGCAGCGTTTGCCGCGGCTCGGCATGCACCCGGCCGCGCACGGTATGCAGCCCGGGTGTCCCTGCACGCTTGTCGAATTCGGTGACGTCGTAGTCGACATGCTCGAAATCGTGCTCGAACGGCGCTTCAGCAATGAACTCGTAAATGACGCGCAACGCCCGCGCCGGATGGCTGACCAGGGTCTCGTACTGCACCAGCAACAGGCGGTCGGCCTGCGCACCGAAGCAGGCTTGCTTGAGCGCATCATAGGCAAACCCGACCAGACCATCGCTGTTGGCCACCGCGTTGGCGCGCGTGTACACCGTGCCGCCCGGCGAGAAGCCGAAAATGGACGAGGGGCTGAAGATGTTGCGTTGCACCAGCCGTTCGAGGGAATCGACGATCCACGGCAAGTGACGCACGCACGCGATAACGCGCGCGTTCGGGAACAAGTGCGCGATCGCCGGCATGCGCGCACACCACGCCCGGCTGGTATCGAAGATGACCTCGGCATCGCAGTCGGCATAGAACTGGTCGAACAGCGCGTGCACGATGCGTTCGCGCTTGGCGTCGTCGATGAACACCGAAAACTCGTTGCGCGCGCTCATCTCCGCCAGCAAGGCACCGAACATGCCGGCCAATGGCCCGCTCATGCCGGCATGGAACCGCGGATTCTGGCGCAGCAGCGCTGCCAGCAGAGTCGACCCCGAGCGCGGCAGTCCGGAAATGAAATGGATGGGTTTGCGCAAGATACCTCCCCGATGCGGTGTCACCGCGCGATGTCGGAACCGTCATTTTGACATGCGGCCGACGCGATGCCACCACCGGGCGGAGGACCGGAAGGCCCGGCCGCACGGGTGGCCATCGGCCGTTCCACGGAGCCGGACCGGTTCCACCCGTCCGACCCGACCCCGCTTCAGTCAGAAAGCCACGCTCACGTTCATGCGTGCGCCCTGGTCCTGCAGGTTGTTGGCAAACTCGCCGCTGTAGCCGAAGCCGACGTCCACGCGCTTGCCGAGCGCAAAATCGAGCCCCAGCTGCACGTTGACGGCATGCCCCACGAGCGGCAGGCCGTAGACCGTGAACGGCGCCGAGCCATCCATGCGCATCGTCACCGCCGGCGTGCCGGCGCCGAAGGCATGCTGCCAGCCGATGCGCCCATGCAGATGGATCGGCGCATCGGCGCTGCCGACGTTCCACGCGCCACGCACGCCCAACGTGGCCAGCGTCGCATCGGCACTGCTGCCGGTGCCGGCCAAAGCCGCCGCGCCACCGTGCTCGCGCCAGGCATCGGTCGTGATCTTGACGTGGGCCACGTTGAGATAAGGCGCGAAGCGTCCGTCGTCCAGCGCGAACGGCAGCGCGGCCTCGGCCCACACCTGTGCATCGTGCCCGTCGGCATCGCGACCCAGCACCGCGGCAAGCCCCGACACCGTGATGCGCCGGTTGCCGCCCAGCCGCGACCACGCGTAGGCCAGCCCCGCGCGCCATTGGACCGGCCCGGTCGCGGCGCTGCCGTACACGCCCACCCAGGTGGACTTCGGATGGCCGCTGGACCCGCGCGCATCGACGCGCAGTGACTGCTGGCTGAGGCCGATGACGCCACCGATGCGCGCGTCGCCGCCACCGGGCGCGGCATCCACGCCCACCAGCAGGCCGCTGCCATTGGCCTTCAGCGAAGCCGCGTTGCCGTTGCCGCCGCGGTCGCCCCAGTGGCCCCAGGCATGGAACCACACGCTGCCGGCCGTGCCCTGGATGGGCGCCGCGTGGGAGCCCGCAGACGCCGAGCCGGCCCGCACCAGGCGCTGGTCCATGGCCTCGCGCACATAACGGCTGTCGTGCAGGCGCGCCGTCAGGGCGGTGGCGTAGTACTCGCCGGAGAGCTGGTCGAAGGCGTGACGGGCCTGGTCGGCGTTCATCATCAGCACGACGTCGTACACGTCGTTGCCGAAGCCCAGGCTTTCCGCGCCGCTGCCCGTGTTCCGCTGGTTGACCGTGTGGGCGACAGTCGCATAGTCGATGCGGTTGCGCTGCAGGGACAACACGAGGTCGTGGGCACCGTAGGTCAGCGTCGGGGACAGGAACGCCAGGTCGATGTCGACGTCGGCAAACTGGCCCTTGATGCCACCGTCGGCGCTGAGGATGGTGTAATCGGTCCTGGGCGCCCAGCTGCCGGGCTGGGCCAGCGTGACCACGCTGCCGCCGGCAATCGTCACCGTGCCGCCCACGTCCAGCGCATCGCCGGTGCCGTCGGGCAAGGCATCCAGTTGCCACATGGAACCCTTGCGGAAGGTGACGTCGCCGGTGGTATGCAGCGTGCCGGGCGAGTGGCCCGTGGCCAGCGTGCCGGACAGGTCGATGCCGCCGACCGTGCCGAAGCCGCCCAGGGTGGCGCCGGAGTCCACGGTGACCATGCCACCCAGCGAGGCATCCGGGAAGCCGTCGTCGCCGACGATCAGCGCGCCGCCGGCGACCTCGGTCGCGCCGCTGAACACATGGTTGTCGCCGTTCAGGATCAGCGCGCCGCTGCCGGCCTTGGTCAGGGAACCGCTGCCGCTCAGGGTGCCGTCGAAGACGCCGTCGGCGTTCTGCGCGAAAACGAGCGCCGCGTTGTCGGTGATCGCGCCCTGCAGGCTGGCCGTGTCGCCGACCAGCGTGCCGGCGGACACCAGCGTGCCGCCGGAATAGGTGTTGGCGCCGGCGAGCATCAACGTGCCGTTGCCGGTCTTCTCCAGTACGCCCGGCGTGGCGCCGTCGGCGAGTACGCCGGAAAGGGTGCTGGTGCCGCCGGTTACCTGGAAGGTCGGGTCGCCATTGAGGGCAAACGCGTTGGCCAGGTTCAGGCCGTCGGCGGCAAGCGCCAGCGTGGTGCCGGCGTCCATGGTCACCGTGCCGGTGCCGAGAGCCGTGTCGTTGCCCACGGCAACGGTGCCGACGTGGATGGCGGTGCCACCCTCATACGTGTTGGCGCCGGTGAGGGTCAGCGTGGCAGCGCCGGTTTTCACCAATGCGCCAGCGCCGGTGACGGAGCCGGAAAGAGTGAGGTCGGCGTCGGTCTGGAAGTTGCCGTTGGCCGTCAGCGTCACGCTGCGTGCGGTGCGGAAGGCCCCAGTGTTTTCCAGCGTGCCGCCGGCGAAGGTCAGCGTGCCGCTGGCCGCACCGAGGTTGGCGTCGTCGGATACCGACAGTGTGCCGGCCTTGATGGTCCACGGTGTCACGGCCTGCGTGGCGCCGGTCAGGGTCCAGGTGCTGGTGCCGGTCTTGCGGTACTGCGCGAAGCCGTAGTACTGCGTGGCACCGCTGTACGCCGTCGGCCGGGTCGCGACGATGGCGGAGGTGTCGAACGTGCCATCGCCAGTGCCGCCATCGGCCGTGCTGTCGCCGCCCAGCGCCAGCGTGTCGCCACCGTTGCTGGTACCGCTGGTGCTGGTGACGTTGCCGGTGAAGCGGTATCCGTTTTCCAGGGTCAGCGTGTTGCCGCCACCGGAAAAATCGACGGCGTCGGCCTGGAGCGCGCCGGCCTGTACCGCGTCAGCCTGGGTTGCGTAGAGCTGGGGCGATTCGATCAGGGTACCTTTGCCGGAAAGCCCGCCGGCGATCAATCCGGCATTGGTGACGCTGGCCCCACCCGTGGCAACCACGCCCACGCCGCCCACGCCGTATTCCTTATCCCGCCCCACGTACGTGGAGCCATCGTAGCCACCATAGATGACGCCTGTATTGGTCAGCATGAAACCATGGCCGGTAACGCCGGCGCCACCGGCAGCCGCATGCGAACCGTAGCCAAAGCCACCGGCACCGCCATAAATCGAACCACTGTTGTCGATGCTGGTCGAGCCCGTGCCGATGGCGGCAATGCCGGCGCCGCCCGTACCGACCGTCCCCGGTACATACGCGCCGCCATTGACGCCGTGGGAGTACCCTTGTCCACCCGCGCCGCCGGTTATGGAACCGGAGTTGGTGATAGTCGCCGAACCGCTGTCCGCGACACGGATTCCCGCGCCGCCGACGCCGCCATTGCCGGTATAACTACCGCACTGGGGTTGCCGACAACCATACGCGTAACCACCCTCGCCGCCGTAGATGTCACCGACATTGGTGATCGTGGTGGTGCCGCTGCCGTTGATGCCGATGCCGGCACCGCCAGCGCCCGCGTTTTCGATGATCTGGCTGCTGGCAGTTGCATTGGTGCCGGCCCCGCCGGCCAACGCAGGCGCGGAGCCACCCTCACTGATGTTGGATGCATCCGTGGTGCCCGCATCGCCGCCGTAAATCGCGCCATCGACGCCATTGGTCACGGTCGTGTTCACACCGGTGGCGTTGTTGATGCTTACGCCCGCGCCACCCGCGCCGCTGACCGCCATGTAGCCGCTGGCGCTGGTGCTGGTGCTGGTGAGATACGTATAGCCGTTGCCGCCCGTGCCGCCTTCGATCCACCCGTTGTTGGTTGCATCGAAACCCGAGCCCGCGAGCCCGGCGCCACCCGCGCCGCCCATGCCCGTCGTTCCAGGCAGTGCGAACGCGGCACCGCCTTTGCCGCCGTCGCCGCCGTGCAACCCTCCGCCGTTGATGAAGCTTCCGGCGCCGGCTTCGATGCCCGCGCCGCCGTCGCCGCCGACGTTGGCGCCGCTTGCGGGTTCCACGGTGACATTGGATGGCAGTTGGCCGTACAAACCGCCACCGCCCGCGCGTCCACCGTCACCGCCCGTGATGGTGCCCGTGTTGCTGAAGGCGGCAGGGTTGTCGGCCAGCACCACGCCGGCACCACCACTGCCGCCCGTGCCGCCCCGGGTAAAGGACAGGGCATAGGTGTAACCCGAAACACTGTCGCCCTGTACCCATTCGATCGACTGAAAGCCCATGCCGTAGCCGCCCCCGCCACCGGTGATGCGGGCGTCGACCTGGTTGTCCAGGCTGCCGCCGGTGGCGACGGTGACGCCCGCACCACCGGCGCCACCCGTGCTGCCGCTGGCGACCACGGCAGCAGGATCGTACGGACCCTGGAGCTGTAGCGGCGAGTCGCCCTGGGCTTCGATCTGCGGACCGTTCAGGGCCGGGGGTCGTGGCTCTCCAGACATGCCGCCGCCATCCCCGCCGTAAATCCGGCCTGCCAGAGCGCCATCGGCGGAGGCACTGGCGTTGATGAGGCTGGCGCCATCGGCCACGGCGACGCCCACTCCGCCGGCACCGCCGGTGCCCTGCGTCAGCGTCAGCGAGCCGCCGGCTTCGATGCCTGTGGTACTACTTCCCCCCAGGGGGTCGCCCGCGAAGGCGATGCCGCCGCTGCCGCCGTCGCCACCGGCCACGATGCCGTTGTTTGTCAGTGACGCTCCCTGACCGGACAGACCGACCCCCTGTCCGCCGGCGCCGCCCGTGCCACCCTGCGCCACGACCGTACCGCTGACGTTCGCCGAGTACTTGTCATAGCTGCTGCCGGACCGGGGCGCACCGGTCAGCAACACGCCGCCGCCCGCGCCACCGTAGCCGCCAGCGATGCGGCCGCCGGCGTTGGACAGCGTCGCACCGGCATCCGTCGTCACACCCGCACCGCCGGCGCCACCTGCACCGCCATGGGCGTACGCTCCGGCAAGCGAAACCGATGGACTCGGGGCAAAGAGATGAACGGAGTATTTATGCCCCGTGTCGCCGCCGTCGCCGCCGTTGATGGTGGCTCCATTGCTGTTGACGAGACGGCCAGTGCCCAGCGCGACACCGGCGCCGCCCGCACCTGCGGCAGCGCCGGTGACCGTTGTATCACCGACCGCCTCGTATTTGCCGCCAGCACCGCCATAGCCACCGCGGATGCTCCCGTGGTTGGTCACCGAGCCGGTGCCGCCCATGGCGTCGACGCCGATGCCGCCCGCGCCACCTGCGCCGGGGGCATAATGGCCACTCATGCCGCCATAGGCGTAGGCCACGCCGTAACCGCCGTAACCGCCACCGCCCGCATTGGCGCGGCCGTAATTGACGAAGCCAGTGCCGGTTGCCAGCGTCACGGCGGCGCCGCCGGCTGCCCCCGGTGTTGCCGGCTTGCCGGATGCGGGTGGATTGGTCGAAGGCGGCTGGGCATTGTCTCCGTCGGCGCCACGGGCGCCATTGATGACGCCGGTGGCAATCGCGCTCGTACCCAGATCCAGTTCGCCACCGTGGACCGTGACGCCACTGTAGATGTAGGTGTTGTTGCCGGCGAGCACCAGCGTGCCGTAGTCGGTCTTGGTGAGGCCGTCCTGGCTGACGAACTTGCTGTTGATGACGGCCTTCCAGCCGGCGCTGTCTGCCGTGCCGTCGCCCACGTTGATGACAGGCGCGGTGGTGGTGCCCTGGCTGGTGGTGCCGACCAGCTCCAGTTCGTCTCCCGTCACGATGTAGCCGTCCGCCGCGAATTGCATGCCGGTGGCGGTGACGTCGCCGTTGCCGTTGTCCACAACCACGTTGCCGGCCACGCCCTGGAAGATGGCAAAGCCGGGCTGGGGCGACATTGGTGCCGGGCCTTGGGTGTGGTTCGTGTTGGTCCACGTGAGCGCGCCGACCGACCAGATGCCGTCGTAGTCCGTGCTGGTCAGCCCGTTCGGCGCCCAGACGTTGAGCGTCTGGCCGGCTGTGTTGTAGAGGTCGATCTGCTTGCCGTCGCCGCCGTCGCCACCGCTGATTCCCGTGGACGCCCCGGAAGTGCCGTTTCCGCCCTGGCCACCGTTGGCGTTGCCGGTAGTCGTGGTTGACGCGGCACCGGTCGTGCCCGAAGCCGCGCTTCCGATGATGACATTGGTGCCATCGGTGCCAGGCGTACCGGTCTGGCCCACCACGCCGGCGGCACCGATGGTGCAGTCACTGTAGGTGACGCCGTCGACGGTGCAAGAGGCCGCCGACCATGCCGGCGCGGCGAACGCGACCAGGCCCAGCGCGGCCACGCAGGCCAGCGCCAGCGGGCGCCGACGCAGTGGCGTGCCGCCGTCGGTCGGATCGCCGCCGTGCGAGGTAGCGAATTCCGAAGCCACCTGCATGACGTGCAGGGCGCGGTTCCAGACGAGGCGGTAGATACGATTCATGGCTTTACTTCCAGACAATGGTTGGCAGCATGGGACGGGCGGCCGCGACGCATACGGCTCGGGAATGGCGGTATGCCGCCGGGAGACACGGGGAGGCGCCGTGCCGGCGGCGCGGGGCGGCGTGCGATTCGGCACGGCCCCCCTTGCCGGACGCGCCCGCCGGCGACATCCCTGGCCCGCCCGCCGCAAGGAGCGGGCCAGGCACGCGCGCCAGCGCGCGTGCGCGCAGCAGCGGCACGCCCCGTGCCCAAACAACGCGCGTGCTTGTCTTCATGGTGCCTGGTCCCCTGTTGGTGTGATGTGGTCACACTGCTGGCATCGCCGGTGATGTCGGGCCGGAGGCGCGCACATGTCGCGCGCCGGCGGCCGCAAAACCGGACCGGCAGCCAAAAGTCACGCGACGCGGGTCCACATGAAAGCGAATCCGGACGGCATGGCGGCCTCCCGTCGACGCCGGCTGGCAAACGTCATGCCCGTTTGCCTGCATGACCGTCCATGCGGACATCGGCCACCCGTGTCGCACGCCTGGGGAAAAACCACCAGCCTGATCGTCCCGCGCATCGCGCGTCATGACCGCCCGCCGCCTTGCACCGGGTACGTACCGACGTACGCGCGCTCCCGCGCGCCAGCGTTCGGTGTTGCCGTGACGGCCGTCACGACACCGGCATGGATTCGACTACGCATACCTTCCCCCTGATCATCCTGTCCCGCAAACACCGCGGCCCCCGAAACGGGATCGCATTACAACATAGCAGCCGTCTTACTGCGGCACAACGAGGTACCGCGTTGCACGACGGCGCACGCGACACGGCGGAGCCCCCGCCGAAGCCAGGCTTCTACGCAAACGGATCGCGCAACACGATGGTGTCGTCGCGGTCGGCGCCGGTGGCAACGATGGCCAGCGGGCAGCCGGACAATTCCTCGATGGCGCGCAGGTAGGCGCGCGCCGCCGCCGGCAGCTTGTTCCACTCGCGCACGCCGCTGGTCTTTTCTTCCCAGCCCGGAAAATCCAGGTACACCGGCTTGCATTCGCGCCAGCCGTCGGCGTCCAGCGGCGCCAGTTCGCGGCGCTTGCCGCGGTACTCGTAGGCCACGCAGACCTTGATGGTGTCCAGACCGTCGAGCACGTCCAGCTTGGTCATGGCCAGGCCGGAGATGGCGTTGATCTGCACCGCGCGCTGCAGGGCCACCAGGTCGATCCAGCCGCAGCGGCGCGGGCGCCCGGTGCTGGCGCCGAACTCGTTGCCGGCCTTGGCGATGTACTTGCCGGTGTCGTCGTGCAGTTCGGTCGGGAACGGCCCGCCGCCCACGCGCGTGGCGTAGGCCTTGCAGATGCCCAGCACGTAGTCGATGTCGCAGGCGCCGATGCCGGTGCCGGCCAGGGCGCCGCCGACGGTGGTGTTGCTGGAGGTGACATACGGATAGGTGCCGTGGTCGATGTCCAGCAACGCGCCCTGCGCGCCCTCGTAGAGGATGTTGCCGCCCTCGGCGCGAATATCGCGCAGCACGGTGGCGACGTCGTCGACCATGGGCCGGATGTACTCGCCCCAGGCCAGCGCGTCGTCCAGGACCTTCTGGTAGTCGACGGTGGCGGCCTTCAGCCAGTGCTCGAGAATGAAGTTGTGGTAGTCGACCGCCGCGCGCACCTTCTCCGGCAGCTCGTGCGGATACATCAGATCGGCCACGCGGATCGAGCGGCGCGCCACCTTGTCTTCGTAGGCCGGACCGATGCCGCGCCCGGTGGTGCCGATGGCGCCGCCGCCGGCGGCCTTCTCGCGCGCCTGGTCGACGGCGATGTGGTACGGCATGATCAACGGCGTGGCCGGACTGATCTTCACCCGCGAGCGCACGTCCACGCCCTTGCCTTCCAGTTCCGCGATCTCGTTCTGCAGGGCCTCGGGCGAGAGCACCACGCCATTGCCGATCAGGCACTGCACGCCCTCGCGCAGGATGCCCGAGGGAATCAGGTGCAGCACCGTCTTCTCGCCATCGATGACCAGGGTGTGACCGGCATTGTGGCCGCCCTGGAAACGGGCCACGGCGGCAACGCGCTCGGTCAGCAGGTCGACGATCTTGCCCTTGCCTTCGTCGCCCCATTGCGCGCCCAGAATAACGACTGACTTACCCATGTTTGTAGCTGCCTGTG
>CAZMMO010000043.1:0-10929 GCA_964567365.1 uncultured Rhodanobacteraceae bacterium
CCAGCATGCCCACCAGCCAGGCCGCCGCGGCGGTGCCCATGAACAGGCCGATCTTCACCTTCAGGACCGGGATGCCCAGGCGGTGCGCGCTGGTCAGGGACCCGCCCACGGCGGGGATCCAGTTGCCCGGCCGGGTCCGCGCCAGGATCCAGCTTGCCGCCAGCGTCACCGCGATCCACCACAGCACCGACACGTTGAGGCTCATCGAGGACAACCGGATCGAGGTGCCGAACAACGCGGCCACGCGGTCGAACCCGGGCACGCTCCGCATGCCCTGGATGGCCACCGTGCCGGTGATCAGCTTGGTCCCCGCCAGGTTGAGGCCCTGCAGGATGAAGAACGTGGCCAGGGTCACGATGAAGCTGGACAGCCGCGTCTTCATCGTGACCCAGGCATTGGCCCAGCCGATGGCCAGCGCCAGCGCCAGCGAGAGGACCATCGCCAGCACGATGTCCACGTGCCAGTGGGTGGTGAGCACGCCCACGACCAGGCCCGTGGTGCCGGTCATGACGCCGGCGGAAAGGTCGAACTCCCCGCCGATCATCAGCAGGCCGACCGCCACCGCCATGATCCCGTACAGCGAGGAGGAGTACAGCCACACGGACGTGCCCGCGGCGCTGAGGAAGGCCTGCGTGCCCAGCGAGAAGTACAGGAAGATCAGCAGCGCGGCCACCGCCGCGCCGATTTCCGGGCGGCGCAGCAGTTCGACCGCGAGGCTGGTCTTGCGCAGCCGGACCGCGGCTGCCGGAGTCGTGGTGGTGGCCATGTCAGCGCGTCCCCTTGCGGGCGAATTGCGCGACCCTGGCGGCGTTGGCCCGGGTCACGAAGTTGGGCCCGGAGTAGACCGGCCGGCCGCCGCCGACCACGTCGCCGTTGCGTGCATGCAGAGTCAGGAAAACCACGGGCAGGTAGCCTTGCAGATACGGTTGCTGGTCGACGGCAAACAGGATCTTGCCTTGGCCGATGAGCTGCAGCACGTCCGGGGAAAGATCGAAGGTCGCCAGCCGGGCCTTGCTGCGCGCCTTGTCGATGGCGTGGCTCGCGGCCACGGCCACGGCCGGGTTGAGCGCCAGCACGCCGTCGATGGACGGGTCGGCGATGAGCTTGCTGCGGATGACGTTTTGCGCGTCGGCGAGGTTGGCCACGTCGACCTGCAGGTTGGTCACCGTGCCGCCCAGCGTATTGGCCGCGCCCTGGCAACGGCTCTCCAGGCCGATGTTGCCGGCTTCGTGGATCACGCAGACCAGATTGCGCACCCCGGCCTTGCGCAGCCGCTTGCCCGCCGCCTGGCCGGCCAGGTATTCGCTCTGGCCGACGTGGGTTTCGGCGCCGAAGGCCCGGGAGTACTTGCCGCCCGAGTTGATGGTGACGACCGGCATGCCGGCGTGCACGGCATGTTCGACGGCGGCCTTGACGCCGTCCGGATTGGCCATGGAAACCACCAGCCCGTAGTCGTGATTGGCGACCGCGGCGTCGATCAACTGGCTTTGCTGCACGGGCTCGGGGGAGCTTTCGTAGGTCACGTGCACGCCCAGGTCCCTGCCGGCCTGTTCCGCGCCGCGCTTGACCACGGACCAGAACGGATCGCCTGGCGATCCGTGCGTCACCACGGCGATGGTGATGGCCGGTTTTGCCGTGGCGGTGGGGGAGATCCCGTCGCTCTGTTTCGGTGCGGAGCATCCGCTGCCGCACAGAGTCGCCAGTGCGAGGATTGCCAGCCAGGGTCTTGCGGTTTTCATGATGCCCTCCCGTGGACCGGATCGGTCCGGTTGCAAACCGGTCACGCTGTCGGCCGATGCATCGCCCCTCGTCGCATCGGGAACGGCCGTGCGTGAAGCCGTTTGCGTTCGTCGTGGTTCACAGTCGCACCACCTTGCCGCTGTGCATCGATTCGGTGGCGGCCTCGGCCAGTTCCAGCGCGGCCACTCCGTCGGCGTAGCCGACCGCGGCGGGTGCGCCGTCGAGCATGTCGGCAAAGTGGTCCATCTCGCGCCGGTAGGCCTGGGCGTAGCGGTCCAGGAAGAAATTCTGGAAGCGGTCGGCGGCGGCGCCGTCCTTGCTCCATACCTGCACGGTGCTTTCGGTGACGTTGTCGGCGCGCACCATGCCGCCGGAGGCGAAGGCCTCGATGCGCTGGTCGTAGCCGTAGCCGGAGCGGCGGCTGTTGGCGATCACGCACAGGCGCCCCGATGCCGTGGTGAGAATGCAGCGCGCCGTGTCCACGTCGCCGGCCTCGCCGATGGCCGGGTCCACCAGGCAGCTGCCGGCGGCGAACACCTGTGCCGGCTCCTCGCCGAGCAGCCAGCGGGCCATGTCGAAGTCGTGGATGGCCATGTCCTTGAACAGGCCGCCGGAGACGGCGATGTAGGAAACCGGCGGCGGCGCGGGATCGTTGGAGGTGATCTGCAGGCTTTCCAGCTGGCCGACGGCGCCGCTGTCCAGGCGCGCCTTGAGGGCCTGGAAGTTGGGGTCGAAGCGGCGGTTGAAAGCCGTCAGCAGCCGGGCACCGGCCAGCTTGCCGGCCTGTTCGCGGGCCTTGCGGGCGTCCTGGTCCAGGGGTTTCTCGCAGAACACGGCCTTGCCCGCGTCGGCGGCGCGCAGGCAGTACTCCAGGTGCGTGTCGGTGGAACTGGCGATGACCACGCCGGCTATCGAGGAGTCGCCGAGAGCGGTATCGAGGCTGGTGACGCGGGTACCGTGCTCGCGTGCCACGGCCTCGGCCGAGGCTTCGACGGCGTCGACGACGCCGGCCAGGGCGAGGCGGGGATTGTGTGCGATGTTGTCGGCGTGGATGCGGCCGATGCGGCCGGCTCCGATGAGAACGACGTTGTGCATGTCATGAAGTCCGATGGGATGGAGAAGCGGGGAGTTCGACGGCCTGCGGCTGGCCCTGGCGCAGGGATTGTGCGCAGGCCTCGGCCAGGACCAGTGCGGCGACGCCGTCGGCATAGCCCGCGCGCGGCGGCGCCTGGTCGTGCACGACCTCGGCGAAATGGTCGATCTGGGCCCGGTAGGCGTCGCGGTAGCGGGTGCCGAAGTCGGGCAGGATCGGCGCGCCTTGCGTCTGGTCGTCGGTGAGGGTGTGCGTGGTATCGCCGTGCACGTTGCCCGCGCGTACCATGCCCTCGGCGCCGAAGGCTTCGATGCGCTGGTCGTAGCCGTAGCCGCTGCGGCGCGTATTGGAAATCACGCACAGCAGGCCCGAGGCGGTCTTCAGCAGGGTGCGCGCGGTGTCGACGTCGCCCTGCTCGCCGATCGAGGGATCCACCAGGCAACTGGCCGTGCTGTAGACTTGGACGGGCTCTTCACCGGACAACCAGCGCACCAGGTCCAGGTCATGGATGGTGAAGTCCTTGAACAATCCGCCGCTGTGGGGGATGAACCCCGGTGGCGGGGGTGCGGGGTCGTGGTTGACCAGGTGCAGGCTTTCCAGGCGCCCGATCCTGCCTTCGTCGATCTGTTGTTTGAGATGCATGAAGTGCGGATCGAAACGGCGATTGAAACCGAGCTGGAAACGGGCCCCGGCAAAACGCGGCCAGGCGGCCAGAACCTTGTCCAGATCGAGGTCGACGGGCTTTTCGCAAAACACGGCCTTGCCGGCCTCGACCGCGGCCGTGGCGTGCTGCAGGTGCCGGTCGGTCGAGCTGCACACCAGGACTCCGCCGATGTCGCCGTCCTCCAGCGCCTGCGCCAGGGACGCGCATTGCGCCCCGGTTTCCTGCGCCATGGCCCGGGCCGCGTCGGGACGCGGGTCGACCACGTACTTCAGGTGCAGGCCGGGATGGGCGGCAGCGTTGTGCCCGTGTATCCGGCCCATGCGCCCGGCTCCGATCAGGGCGATGTCGATGGTTTCCAAGAGGGTGGACCTCGCGTGTGAGGGTATAAAATGGAATTTATATTCCTTTTTAGATTAACATGGAATACGTGAGTCCACGGTTTCCCCACTTTTGCCCGCGTCCGGCTCCGGACGCACGGGCATTCCACCAGCAGGAGTTGAATTCATGGCCAAGAAGGAAGCATTGCCCGCCAGTGCGGAAGAGCTGCGGTCGTTGATCCTCGAACGTTACGAGACGCTGAGCAAGCGGCTGCAGCAGATCGCGCGCTACGTGCTGGACGAGCCCAATGCGGTGGCGCTGGAAACCCTGGCCGTGCTGGCGGAGCGTTGCGGAGTGCAACCATCGGCCATCGTCCGCTTTGCCAAGGCGTTCGGATTCGACGGCGCCACGCAGATGCAGCGGTTGTTCCGCGACGGCCTGCTCTCGGGCAGCGGTTCGCAGGGTTATGGCGAACGCGTGCGCCAGTTCAAACGTACGGTCGACGGCAAGGTGGTGACCGATCCGGGCCAGTTGCTGGCCGAGTTCGTCGAGGGCAACGTCATGGCCATGCAGAACCTCGGCCAGGACATCGACCACAAGGCGATGGCCGCCGCGGTGAAGATGATCGACAAGGCCGAGACGGTCTATGTCGCCGGCTTCCGGCGCTCGTTCCCGGTGGCGGCCTATCTTGCCTACACCCTGCACCAGGTGGACAAGAAGGTGTTGTTCATCGACAGCATCGGCGGCATGACCCGCCAGCAGATCCATACCGTCAAGCCGCACGACCTGCTGATCGTGGTGAGCTACCACCCGTATGCGGAAGAGGCCGTGGAGCTGATCGACGTGGCCCGGGACACGCGGTGCGAAGTGTTGTCCATCACCGACAGCCTGGTCAGCCCGGTGGCCAAGCCGGCCACCCTGGTCCTGCAGGTGCGGGAGGCGGAGATACGCAAGTTCCGCTCCCTGTCGACGTCGATGTGCCTGGCCCAGGCGCTGGTCATCTCCTATGCCTTCGCCAAGGCCTCACGGGACGGTACCGGCCCGCGCAGGCGTTCCGGGCGCGGCAAGAAATGAAATAGATATTGCATAATTCTAGAATATGGAATATAAATTACACAGACCGAACCGATGACCTGACCCCCCGTGAGAGAAGCACAGATGAAAGGACCGAACCGCCCACTGGATCTAGTCGCCATCGGTCGATCGTGTGTCGACCTGTATGGCGTCCAGACCGGCGGCCGTCTGGAAGACATGATGTCGTTCGCCAAGTACGTTGGCGGCAGCCCCACCAATACCGCCATCGGCGCGGCGCGGCTGGGGTTGCGCAGCAGCCTGGTCACCCGTGTCGGGGCCGATCATTTCGGGCGCTTCGTCCGCGAGGAATTGCAGCGCGAGGATGTCGACACGCAAGGCGTCGTCACCGACGCCGGACGCCTGACGGCGCTGGCCTTCCTGGGCATCCGCGATCCGGACACCTTTCCGCTGCTGTTCTACCGCGAGAACTGCGCGGACATGGCCTTGACCGAGGACGACATCGATCCCGATCTGCTGCAGCGGACGCGGGCGGTGCTGATCAACGGTACGCACCTGTCGCAGCCGAACGTGTTTGCCGCCTCGATGCGCGCCTGCCGCATGGCGCGCGAGGCCGGTGCGAAAGTCGTGTTCGACGTGGACTACCGGCCGGTACTGTGGGGCCTGGCGCCCAAAGACATGGGTGAGGACCGCTTCGTCGCCAACCCGGATGTGACCGCCCGCCTGCAGGACGTGCTGCCGCTGTGCGACCTGGTGGTGGGCACCGAAGAGGAGATGCACATCCTCGGCGGCAGCACCGACACCGTGACCGCGCTGCGGGCCATCCGCGCGCATACCGGGGCGTTGCTGGTGTGCAAGCGCGGCGCGCTGGGATGCTCGGCCTTCCCCGGGGAGATTCCGGACCGCCTGGATGACGGCGTGGTCGGCAGGGGTTTTGCGGTCGAGGTGTTCAACGTGCTGGGCGCGGGCGATGCCTTCATGGCCGGATTCCTGAGCGGCTGGCTGCGCGACGAGCCGCTGGAGAAGGCCTGCGAATACGGCAACGCCTGCGGCGCCATCGTCGTGTCGCGTCACGGTTGCGCTCCGGCCATGCCCACGGCGCGGGAGCTGCACCAGTTCATCGACGAGCACGAACAGCTGCCGTTCCGACTGCGCGACGATGCCGGGCTGGAACATCTGCACTGGGCCGGCACTCGCGTGGGCAGCTACGAAGACCTCACCGTGCTGGCCATGGATCATCGCAGTCAGTTCGAAGACCTGGGGCGCGAGACCGGCGAGGGCACCGGGCGCGTTCCCGCCTTCAAGGCCCTGGCCCTGCGGGCGGTGGACCGCCTGGCGCACGGCGACCGCCGTTATGGCGTGTTGCTGGATGGCCGCTACGGCATGCGCGGCCTGGAGGCGACGGCGGATCATGCCTACTGGACCGGACGCCCCATCGAGGTGCCCGGCTCGCGTCCGCTGCAGTTCGAATGTTCGCCCGATGTCGCCACCGAGCTGGCCACCTGGCCGCGTCATCACGTGGTCAAGTGCCTGGTGTTCTACCATCCCGACGACCCCGAAACCCTGCGCGACCAGCAGGAGCGGCAGTTGCTGCGCCTGCAGGATGCCTGCCGCAAGACCCGGCACGAACTGCTGCTGGAGATCGTCGTCTCGCGGCACGGTGCGGTCGACGAGCACACCGCGGCGCGCGTCCTGCAGCGCCTGTACGACCAGGGCCTGCGACCGGACTGGTGGAAGCTCGAGCCGACCACCGACGCCGCCTGGGAGCAGATCGAGCGGGTCATCCGCCAGGCCGATCCCCTGTGCCGCGGCGTGCTGCTGCTGGGGCTGAACGCGCCCCTGCAGGAGCTGGCCGATTCCTTCCGTGCCGCCGCGGCCCGGCCGATCGTCAAGGGCTTTGCGGTGGGGCGTACCATCTTCTTCGATGTCGCCCGGCGTTGGCTGGAACGCAAGATCGACGACGAGGCGGCCGTCAGCGAGCTGGTCGAGCGCTTCGGCCTGCTGGTGGATGCATGGCGTACGGCGCGGACCGGGGTTTGCGCCGAGGAGGGCGGCTGAGATGGGCAAGGTGCGCATGACTGCCGCGCAGGCCACGGTACGCTGGCTGGCCGCGCAGCATGTCGTCGTCGACGGGCAGGAGGTGCCCTATTTCGCAGGCGCCTGGGCGATCTTCGGCCACGGCAACGTCGCCGGAATCGGCGAGGCGCTGCATGCCTTCCGCGAGGTTTTCCCGACCTGGCGGGCCCACAACGAACAAAGCATGGCGCACGCGGCGATTGCCTACGCCAAGCAGATGCGGCGCCGGCGCGCCATGGTCTGCACCACCTCCATCGGCCCGGGCGCCACCAATCTGGTGACGGCCTGCGCGCTGGCGCACGTCAACCGCCTGCCGGTCCTGCTGCTGCCGGGCGACGTGTTCGCCGGCCGGCGCCCGGATCCGGTATTGCAGCAGGTCGAGAACTTCGGCGATGGCACCGCCTCGGCCAACGATTGCCTGCGTCCGGTGTCGCGTTATTTCGACCGCATCACGCGGCCGGAGCAGATCCTGGACGCCCTGCCGCGGGCCCTGGCGACCCTGCTCGACCCGGCCGACTGCGGCCCGGCGACGCTGGCGTTCTGCCAGGACGTGCAGACGCAGGCTTTCGATTATCCCGAATCCTTTTTCGAACCCCGCGTGTGGAACCCGCGCCGCCAGCCCGCCGATCCGGCGCAGCTGGACGCGCTGGTGCAGGCCCTGCAGTCGGCACGCTCGCCGTTGCTGGTGGCCGGCGGCGGCGTGTTGTACAGCCAGGCTGAAGAGGAGCTTGCGACGTTTTGCGCGGCCACCGGCCTGGCCGTGGCGGAAACGCAGGCCGGCAAGGGCGCGTTGCCCTGGGACCACCCCTGCGCGCTCGGCGCCATCGGCGTCACCGGGACCAGCGCCGCCGATGCGGCCGCGGCGCGCGCCGACCTGGTGGTCGGCATCGGCACGCGCCTGGCCGACTTCACCAGCGGTTCGCGCAGCCTGTTTGCCGGAGCGCAAAAGTTCCAGGTCAACGTGCAGCCGATGGATGCCTGTAAGCAGGACGCGGCGGCGGTCGTCGGCGATGCCCGCGTGATCCTGCACGCGCTGTCCGAACGCCTGTCCGGGTGGCGGGCCCCCGCCGATGCCGACCGTGACCGGGAGGTTGCCGACTGGTACCGGCAGGCCGATGCGGCCATGGCCGGCGACGCGGGCTGCGCCTTGCCCAGCGATGCGCAGGTGATCGGCGCCGTGCAGCGCAGCGTCGGTGCCGACGCCGTGGTGGTGTGCGCCGCCGGCGGCCTGCCCGGCGAACTGCACAAGCTGTGGCGTTGCCACCGCCCCGGCGGCTACCACGTGGAGTACGGCTATTCCTGCATGGGCTACGAGATCGCCGGCGGCCTGGGCGTGAAGATGGCCGAGCCCGACCGCGAAGTGGTGGTCATGGTGGGCGACGGCAGCTACCTGATGCTGAACTCCGAACTGGCCACTTCGGTCATGCTGGGCCGCAAGCTGATCGTGGTGGTGCTGGACAACCGCGGCTTCGGTTGCATTCATCGATTGCAACACGCCACCGGCGGCGCCGCGTTCAACAACCTGCTGGCCGACGCCGCGCACGAGACGCTGCCCGAGATCGATTTCGCCGCGCATGCGGCCAGCCTCGGGGCGCATTCCGAGCACGTTGGAACCCTGGGGGAATTGAAGGCCGCGCTGGCGCGCGCACGCGCGGCCGAGCGCAGCTACGTGGTGGTCATCGACACCGATCCGCTCAAGACCACCGAAGAGGGCGGATGGTGGTGGGACGTGGCCGTCCCCGAGGTTTCCACGCGCGAGGAAGTGGCCGCGGCGCGGCGTGATTACGAGCAAGGCGTGCGACGCCGGAGGAACCTGTCATGAAGATCCGCTTTGGCGTGAGCCCGATCGCCTGGGCCAACGACGACATGCCCGAGCTGGGCGGCGACACGACGGTGGAAACCATCCTCGCCGATGCCCGTGACCTGGGCTTCGAAGGGGTTGAACTGGGCGGCAAATTCCCGCGCGACGCCGCGCCGTTGAAGACCCTGCTGTCCGCATACGGCCTTGGCCTGGTCGGCGGCTGGTACAGCGGCGGCCTGCTGCAGCATTCGGCGTCCACCGAGATCGAGCGGCTGCAACCGCACCTGCAGTTGCTGGAGGCTCTGGGCAGCACGGTATTCGTGTTTGCCGAGACCAGCAACGCCATCCACGGGCGCCGCGACCGTGCCTTGCGCGACACCCCGCGCCTGGCCGACGACGACTGGGCCCGGTTCGGCGAGCGCATGACCGAGGTGGCCGACTACATCCGGGCCCGCGGACTGCGTTTTGCCTATCACCATCATCTGGGCACCGTGGTCGAGCGCGGCGAGGATCTGCAGCGGTTCCTGGAAAACACCGGCGAATCGGTGGGCCTGACGCTGGACACCGGCCATGCCGCATTGGGCGGCATCGACATTCTCGACACCATCGCGAACCACCCGCGCCGCATCGCGCACGTGCATTGCAAGGACGTGCGCCGGGAGCGGTTCGAGCGGGTGCACAAGGAGGGCGCCAGCTTCCTCGATGGCGTGCTGGCCGGCATGTTCACCGTGCCCGGCGACGGCGGGCTCGATTACACCGCCATCATGCGGGCGCTGGCGAACATCGATTACCGCGGCTGGGTCATCCTCGAGGCCGAGCAGGACCCGGCGCTTGCCGATCCGCGCGAATACGCCGAACTCGGCCTGCGCACGCTGCGCGGAGCCGTCGCCGCGGCCACCGCCACGGAGGTGTCGTGATGGCCGACCTGCACGTACGCCCGCACGCCCCGGACGCCGATGGCACGGTGCTGGAGGTGACCCCGGCCAGCGCGGGTTGGAAGCATGTCGGTTTCCGCGTCGTGCGCCTGGACGACGGCCAGCGCCATGCCGGCGGCCAGCCGGACCGCGAAGCCTGTCTGGTACTGGTGTCGGGCGGGGCGGACATCGTGGCCGGCGACCAACGCTACGAGAAGGTCGGCGGCCGCGCCGGGCCGTTCGAGGACCAGGCGCCGGGCGCGGTCTACGTTCCCGCCGGCACGACGTGGGAAGTGACGGCGCGCGGCCCGGTCGAGCTGGCCGTGTGCACCGCCCCCGGAACGGCGGGCGCCGCGCCGCGCCGCATCGACGCGGCGGCGATGAGCCGCGAGGTGCGCGGCCACGGCACCAACACCCGCCACGTACGCAACATCCTGCCCGAGTCCGAACCGGCCGACAGCCTGCTCGTGGTCGAGGTGATCACGCCGGGCGGCAACTGGTCCAGCTATCCGCCGCACAAGCATGATTCGGCCGCGGCCGGCGTGGAAACCGCGCTGGAAGAAACCTACTACCACCGACTGCATCCGGCGCAGGGGTTCGCCTTCCAGCGGGTCTACACCGACGATCGCAGCCTGGACGAAACCCTGTGCGTGGAGAATGGCGACGTGGTGATGGTGCCGCGCGGCTACCACCCGGTCGGCACGCCCCACGGTTACGACCTGTACTACCTCAACGTCATGGCGGGACCGCGCCGGCAATGGATGTTCCGCAACGATCCGGTCCACGAATGGATCCTGCAGCGTCATGACCCATCCGACTGATTTGTAACCACCTCCGACCCGACCGTTCGCCCCGGGCGCAAGCCCGGGGCCGGGCTCAGGATGTCGCACACCGTGCGCTTTCCCCTTCCGGTGCCGCGGTCTGGCGATCGCGGAGGCTGCGGACAGTCGATCAACCTCTTTCCTTCAGGGAGCAAAACCCATGCGCAACATCGAACACTTCATCAACGGCCGCTCCGTCGCCGGCACCTCCGGGCGCCATGGTGACGTCTTCGATCCCAATAGCGGGCAGGTGCAGGCACGCGTCAGCCTTGCCAATGCGGCAGAACTCGACCAGGCCGTCGCCAATGCGCGCGAGGCACAACCGGCCTGGGCACAGGTCAATCCGCAACGCCGCGCCCGCGTCTGGCTGGAGTACATCCGCCTGCTCAACGAACACAAGCAGGAGCTGGCCGAGCTGCTGGCCAGCGAGCACGGCAAGATCGTGTCCGACGCGCACGGCGACGTGCAGC
>CAZMMO010000044.1:0-10896 GCA_964567365.1 uncultured Rhodanobacteraceae bacterium
TGCTGCCCGGCTTGCACTGGAAGGCCTGCGCGAACTGCGGCATGTTGCTGGCCGAGGCGAAGGCGCGGATCTTGCCGGGCGCATGCGGGTCGATGTTCAACATCAGTTCGGCGGTCTTGTCGCGGACGCTGCCTTCCCACACGCGGGCCGAACTGAGGAAGAAGCGCTGATCCTGGGTCAGGCCGTCGATCTTCTTGTCGGCTTCGGCAGGGTTGGCCTTGAGCGCGGTCTGCAGCGCCGTGTAGGCGATGTTGAGACCGCCGAGGTCGCCGATGTCTTCGCCCAGCGTCAGTTTGCCGTTGACGTGCAGCTTCGGCTTGCCCGGGATCGGGGTGTAGGCGTCGTACTGCTTGGCCAGCGCGTTGGCACGCTGATCGAACTGCTTCTTGTCCTGCGGCGTCCACCAGTTGACGCGGTTGCCGTAACCGTCGAACTGGCTGCCCTGGTCGTCGAAGCCGTGGCTGGACTCGTGGCCGATCACGAAGCCGATGCCGCCGTAGTTCACCGCGTCGTCGCCGTCGGGGTAGAAGAACGGCGGTTGCAGGATGGCGGCGGGGAAGTTGATGGTGTTGGTGCTCGGATCGTAGTAGGCGTTGATCGTCTGCGGCGTCATATGCCATTCCTTGCGATCCGTCTTCTTGCCGATCTTGCCGATGTCGTAGTGGTAGTTGTACTTGCTTGCCGCCTGCAGGTTGGCGAAGTAGTGGCCGGGCTGGATCTTCAGCCCGCTCCAGTCGCGCCATTCGCCCTTGTCGGGGTAGCCGATCTTGGGCAGGAACAGCTTCCATTTCTCCAGCGCCTTCTTCTTGGTGGCGGCGGTCATCCAGTCCAGGTCCTCGATGTGCTGCTTGAGCGCGTCGCGCACGTTCTTCACCAGTTCCTCGGCGCGAGCCTTGGTTTCCGGAGGGAAATATTCGGCCACGTACAGCTTGCCCAACCCCATGCCCATGGCGCCGTTGACGGTCCGCAGCACGCGTTTCCAGCGCGCCTTCATCTGCGGCTGGCCGCCGAGGGTCTGGTTGTAGAAGTCGAAGTGGTTGTCCTGGAAGTCCTGGCTCAGGTACGGCGCGGCGCTGCTGACGGTGTGGAACGTCAGGTAGGCCTTCCACTGCGCGACCGGGGCGTGGGCCAGCAGCTTGTCGAACTCGGCGATGAACTTGGGCTGCGACAGCGAGAAGCCCTTGCCGACGTCCACGCCCTGGGCCTTGAAGAACTTGTCCCAGCGGAAGTGCGGGCTGATCTTGTCGGCTTCGGCGACGCTGACGAAGTGGTACTGGTTGTCGAGGTCGCGCAGCTCGGTGGGCGACAGGGAAGCCTTGGCCAGTTCGGTCTCGAAGGCCAATACCGACTTTGCCTGCTGCGTGGCCTGGTCGGCGGGGGTGCCGATCAGTTGCAGCGATTTGGCGATGTACTTGAGGTAGGCGGCGCGGATGTCCTTGTAGCGGTCTTCCAGGTAATAGGCGCGTGTGGGCAGGCCCAGGCCGCCCTGGTACACGTAGCCGATCTGTTTGGTAGCGTCCTGGAAGTCGGCGCCGGAGCCGAAGTGGAAGACGTAGGCATTGCCTTCGTTGTAGCTGGAATCGATGAAGTCGACGATGTCGGCGGTGTTCGCGAGCGCGTCGATTTGCGTCAGGATGGGTTGGATCGGAGCAGCGCCCAGTTGGTTGATCGTGGCGGTATCCAGGCCGGCGGCATACAGGCGGCCGAGCTTGCGCTCCAGCTTGCTGCCGGTATCGTTGTCCGCATTCCGGGCGGCGCGTTCGAGAATCTGCTTCTGCTGCTCGGTGCTGCGCTTGTGCAGGATGCCGAAGGCGCCCCAGCGGGTCTGGTCGGCCGGGATCGGGTGGGCCTGGTTCCACTTCGCATTGACGTAGTTGGCGAAATCGTCGCAGGCGTCGTACTGGTCGTCGAGAGTGAACGCGATGGGCTGGGTGGGTGTGATGGCCACGGTCGATGCCGGTGCCGGGGCGGACGCCGCCGCCGTGGCCGAGCTGCCGGCGGTCGGGGCGTTCTGCTCCTGGCTGCCCTTGCTGCAGCCGGTGACGACGAGAGCCAGGCCGATGGCCAGGGCGAGCGGTGTGATCAGTGGCTTGTTCATGGAATACCTTCGAAATCGGGAGAAGCCGGGCCGGCCGGTCGTGGTGATCGGCCCGTTTCGTGCCCGGTGGTTCGGGCGCCGAGACTAGGTGGAAAGTCGTATCAGCATACAGTGTCGAAGGTCATGCGGGCGTTACCCGATGATGGCTGTCTCGGGCCGTGGGAAAATCGGTTCTGTCTTGTGAAAATAATTTCACATCAATGACTTGGCTCATTCATGTCCGATCGCTTCTCATGTCGTGAAAGGGTTTGTGGCGGGAAATGGCAGGGCGCTTTTAACTTGTTTTTATCGCGCAGCTTCTCGGACCGGCGTATACAGGGAGCAAGGCCGTTCCGGATGATCTGTCGGTTTCGGGTCAGTTGCATGCGGGGCATGCGTGGAGAGTGCAACATGGAAAATACGGGATTGGTGCTGCTGGTGCCGTTTTCGCCGGCAGGTGAGCCTTGGGCCGTTCGTCGCGCGCATACCGTGGTGGGAACCTATCCCTCCCGCGAGGAGGCCGTCATGGGTGCCTTCGGCCTGGCCATGGATCTGTGCAAGCGCATGGGCAGCGACGTACGCATCGAAGTGCAGGAGGCCGACGGCGCGTGGCGGGCCTTGTCGCCGGTACACAGTCGTCCGAGCGCACGCTCGTATGCGTCGCTGGGGCGCGAGGATCCGCGCGTGACCCGGAAGGCGTCTTCGGATTACTGATCCGCCGCGACGGACCACGGGTCGCTGCCGTTTCCGGTGGACCCGGTGGTCGCCGGACATGGGGTTCCTGTCCGGCCAGTCTTTTTCGATTCGGCATCCAGAACGGGTCGGTCGCGGCAAACAGATTGCCGCCGAACCGGGTGCGCCCGTAGTCGCCGGGTTCCTTGCGTATATGGGCTCTCATTTGTTTGTAGGAGCGCACCTGGGCGCGATGACCTCAAGGTTTGTTCATGGGCCGAGGTCATCGCGCCCAGGTGCGCTCCTACAGCGGGATGTTACCGTTTGCCCGGGGGCGACATGGCTTGCCCGGTCTTGACCGGCACGCCGAAATCCGGTGTCCCGTCCTTGTTCCAGTGAAACGGTTGCGCGCGCGGCGAGCGCTGCTTGCCGCAACCCAAGCCGGGTCCGGGGTTGGCGTGGTAGATGATCCAGTCCTGGCGGCCATCGGGCGACTTGAAAAATCCATTGTGACCCGTTGCATATACGCTGTTGGCCACGGACTTGGCAAATACCGGATGCGGCGACTTGCGCCATGAGGCGGGATCGAGCAGGTCCGCCTCCTTGTTCGCCGTGAGCATGCCCAGGGCGTAGTCGTCGGACCAGCAGGCGCTGGCGGAATAGGTCAGGAAGATCTTGTCGCCGGGGCCGGCGAGAAACTCCGGCGCCTCGAGAATCTTGCGCCCGCCGTGCATTTCCCACGCGTAGGTGGGGTGGGCGATGTCCACCTGCGGCCCGGACAGGGTCCACGGGTTGGCCATGCGGGCAATGACCAGATCGCTGTGATCTCCCACGTAGGCCGAATAGACGAAATACCACTGTCCTTGCCACGAGAACACGGTGGCGTCGATGCCGGTGCGGCGCGTTTTCAGCATGCCCCTGGAAATCCAGTGTCCCCGGGTCGGATCGGCGGATGCGTTCTCGAGCACGAAGATGTGGCGATGCGCGTCGTCGTCATGCGCCTTGTCGGCGGCCGTGTAATACAGGTACCACTTGTGGCCGATGCGATGCAGCTCGGGAGCCCATATCGAAGCCGAGCCCGGTCCCGATGCCGGTGCGCGCCAGACGGTGACCGGCCGGGTTTCGCGCAGACGTCCCAGGTCGCGGGTTTTCCACAGCGCGATGCGGTCGCCCAGGGTGTTGGTGTAGTAGTAATAGCCGCCGGAATAGATCAGCCACGGATCGGGTCCCGAAGGTAGCAGCGGATTGGTGAACGTCTCTTTCGGCACCGGGCGGACGCAGGCCGAAACCAGTAGGCACAGCAGAAGCGCCATGCCGCCACCGGTGATGGCGGCGAGCCGGGAGCGGCGGCGGGAAGGATGCTCCGGACGAGGGGAGGCGGGCACGCCATCACCTCCCGATCTTGCGCAGCGGCACGCCGGCCATCAGCTTGCGCTCGATGCTCTCCAGGCTGACGCCCTTGGTCTCCGGTACCAGGAACAAGGTGACGAGCAGGAACAGCGCGTTGAGCCCGGCGTACAGCCAGAACGTGCCCGCGTCGCCAATGCCGTTGAGCAGCGACAGGAAGGTCAGGCCGACGATGCCGTTGCACACCCAGTTGGTCACGGTGGAGCAGCCGATGCCGAAGTCGCGTCCTTTCAGCGGCTGGATTTCCGAGCACAGGGTCCAGATCAGCGGGCCGGCCGACATCGCGAAGCCGACGATGAACACCAGCAGCATGACCACCGTGAACAACTGCTCGCCGCGGGTGTCGATGCCCAGGTGCATCATGCTTCCCACCACGCCCAGGCCGATCGCCATCACGGCGAAACCGGTGTACAGGATCGGCTTGCGTCCCCAGCGGTCGATCAGGCCGATGGCGATGAACGTGGCCAGCACGTTGATCAGCCCCACCAAGGCGGTGAACCACATCTGCTGGGTGGTGGCGTAACCCATGCCTTCAAAAATCCGCGGCGCGTAGTACATGACCACGTTCATGCCGGTGAACTGCTGCACCAGTTGCAGCAGCATGCCCAGGCCCACCGAGCGGCGGAAGTTCCGGTTGCCGAAAAACAGCGACCAGCCGTACCTGGGCGTGCGCAGTTGCTCTTCGATGTCCGCGATCTCGTTGTGCACGACCTCGGCGTCGCCGCGCAGGCGCGTCAACACCTGCGTGGCCTTGTGCCTGTGGCCGCGCATCAGCAGCCAGCGAGGACTGTCGGGCAGCGTCAGCACACCGACCAGGAACAGCGCGCCGGGGATGGCGATCACGCCCAGCATCCAGCGCCAGTTGCCGCTGTAGCTGAAGGCGGTGTCGGACAGGAAGGCCACCAGGATGCCGATGGTGATCATCAGCTGGTAGGTGGAGATCATGGCCCCGCGGCTGCGCTGGGAAGCCACCTCGGCCAGGTACAGCGGCGCGGTGAAGCTGGCGATGCCGATGGCCAGGCCGAGCACGACGCGCGCGGCCAGCAGGCTGGCCGGCGACCAGGCCGCGCTGCACAGCAGCGAGCCGATGACGAACAGGATGGCGCCCAGGATCAGCGAGCGTTTGCGTCCCAGCGTGGACGAAAGCCAACCCGCGCCCAGAGCGCCGATGGCGGCGCCGATCATCATGCCGCTGACGATCCACTCGATAGTGCGGTCGCTGATGTGGAAGTCGGCCTGGATGAACTGGATGGCGCCGGAAATCACGCCGATGTCGAGCCCGAACATCAACCCTGCCAGTGCGGCCAGGATGCAGATGAAGACGGTGCCGGTGCGGGCGTGGGCGGCGGCCGGCAGCGAAGACGTGTTCATGTGATCTCCCCCGAAACGGATGCGGTTGACGGTATGGTCGTGGGCGGGATTCCGGCGAAACGCGGTTCGGGAAGCCCGGCAATGGTGGCCGCGGCGGCGAACAGGTGTCCGGCCTGCGGGTCGTTCCGCAGTTCATCGGCGCTCATGTCGTCGCGGGCGCTGGTGATGTACAAGGTGCGCAGCCCGGGGCCGCCCAGGGCCGCACGGCTGGGTTGGCGGGCAGGTACCTCGACCGTGGTGTCGGCGTGGCCATCCGGCGCGTAGCGCACCACGCGGCCCATGCCCCAGTGTGCGTTCCACAGGCCGCCTTCGGCATCGACCGTCGAGCCGTCCGGCTCCCCGGCCATGTCGCGCAGGTCGACCCATTCGTGCACTGCGCCCACGTTGCCGTCCTTCGCGTAGGCGCAGCGAAAGATGATTTTCCGCGGCGAGTCGCAGAAATACATCGTGCGGCCGTCGGGACTGAAGGCGAGGCTGTTGGGAATGGCGACGCGGCCCAGGTCCAACTGGCGCAACGACAGGTCGGCGTCGAGCCGGTAGAAGCTGCCCAGCGGTTGCTTGGGACCGCCGTCGGCCGGCTCATGCAGGGTGCCGAACACGAAACGGCCCTCGCGGTCGCAGACGCCGTCGTTGAGACGGGTCGGCAGGTCCGGTTCCACCTCGCGGATGGTCTGCACGCGGCCGCTGGGCAGGTGCAGGAAGGCGAGCCGCGAGGCCAGCCCCAGCAGCAGCCAGTCGTCGTCGTTGCACAGGGCCAGGCAAGCCAGGCGTTCGGGCAGGTGCCAGCGCCGGGTTTCGCCGCTGGCCGGCGTGTGGCGATACAGCAGGGAGGACTGGATGTCGGTCCAGTACAGGCTTTGGCGATGCGGGCACCACAGGATGCCTTCGCCGAGCTGGTTGGCGGCGGGAACGAGGCAACGGGCGGATGCGGTACCCGTCATGCCCAGCCTCCGTCGACGATGAAGCTCTGGCCGCTGCACATGCGGCTGTCGTCGGCGGCCAGGAACAGCGCCGCGCGCGCGAGGTCCTCGGCCTGCAGGTAGCCGGGCAGGCATTGCCGGCGCTTGATTTCCGCCTCGCCTTCCGCATCCAGCCACAGCCGCCGCTGCTTGTCGGTGATGACCCAGCCGGGCACCAGGGCGTTGATGCGGATGCGGTCGCGGCCCAGCGGTCGCGCCAGGCCGTTGACCAGGCCATGCACCGCCGCCTTGGCCGTGGTGTACAGGGGGTAGTCGCCGTTCTTGATCATCCACCCGGTCGACCCCAGGCAGATCACCGAGCCGCCGCCGAGCCGGCGCATGTCCCCGACGACCGCCCGGGTGGCGAAATACTGGTGCCGCAGGTTGACGGCGATGTTGGCGTCGAACTCGGTCGGCGTGGTGGACTCGAGCGTGTGACGGTTGTCGTTGGCGGCGTTGTTGACCAGCACGGCGACGGGCCCAAGCGCGGCGCGCGCCTCGCCGATGGCCTTCTCCAGCGCCGCCAGGTCGGTGATGTCGCAGGTCAGGAACAGCGGCTTGCAGGGGACGTCGACAAGTTCGTCGAGCAAGGCCGCCGCGCTGGTGGTATCGATGTCCAGGAAGGCGACCTTGGCCCCCTGGCGTGCAAACGCCGACACGAAGGCGGCCCCGATGCCGCTGGCGCCGCCGGTGATCAAAATGGTGCGTCCTTCCAGACTGGGATAGCGGGCGTAGGTCGGCATGGGTCGGCTCGATGTCGGGGCTACCACTCGGCGATGCTGCCGTCGCCGTGGCGCCAGATGGGGTTGCGCCAGCGGTGTCCCACCTTGGCGCGTTCGATGACGTATTCCTCGTTGACCGTGATGCCCAGCCCCGGGCCGCCGGGGATGCGCACCAGGCCGTCCTCGTAGGCAAACACGTCGCGGTCGGTGATGTAGTCCAGCAGGTCGTTGCCGGCGTTGTAATGAATGCCCAGGCTCTGTTCCTGGATGAAGGCGTTGTGGCACACCGCATCCAGCTGCAGGTTGGCGGCCAGGGCGATTGGGCCCAGCGGGCAATGCAGGGCCAGCGCCACGTCGTGGGCCTCGGCCATGTTGGCGATCTTGCGCGTCTCGGTGATGCCGCCGGCGTGCGAGGGATCGGGCTGGATGATGTCGACGCCGCCGCGGGCCAGCACGCGCTTGAAGTCGCAGCGCGAATACAGCCGCTCGCCCAGCGCGATCGGCGCCGGCGAGATGGCCGCCAACTCGGGAATGGCCTCCAGGTAGTCCGACAGCACCGGCTCCTCGATGAACATCAGCCGGAACGGCGCCAGCTCGCGCATCAGCACCTTGGCCATGGGCTTGTGCACGCGGCCGTGGAAGTCCAGGCCGATGCCCACGTTCGGGCCGACCGCCTCGCGCACGGCCTGTACGTTTTCCAGGACCTTTTCCACCTTGTCGTGGGTGTCCACGTACTGCAGCTCTTCGGTGGCGTTCATCTTCACCGCGCTGAAACCGCGGGCCACGGCATCGGCGGCCGCCTGCGCCGTGTGGCTGGGCCGGTCGCCGCCGATCCACGAATACACGCGGATCTTCTCGCGCACCGGGCCGCCCAGCAGCACGTGCACCGGCTGCCCCAGGTCCTTGCCCTTGATGTCCCACAGGGCCTGGTCGATGCCGGCGATGGCGCTCATCAGGATCGGCCCGCCGCGGTAGAAGCCGCCGCGGTACATCAGGTTCCACAGGTCCTCGATGTGGCGCGGATCGCAGCCCACCAGATAATCGGACAACTCCTCCACGGCCGTGGCCACGGTCTGGGCCCGGCCCTCGACCACGGGCTCGCCCCAGCCGCTGATGCCGGCGTCGGTGTCGATGCGCACGAACAGCCAGCGTGGTGGAACCAGGTAGGTGCTCAACTGGGTGATTTTCATGCGCCTTGTTTCTCCTTGCGTGCAGACGCCCATGCGCCGACGAATTCGCTTGCGGCCTGCGCGATGGCTTCCAAACTGCGTCCGGGCTTGTACAGCGACGAACCGATACCGAAGCCGCCGGCCCCGGCCTGGACGTATTCGGGCATGTTCGCGGGTGTGACGCCGCCGACCGGAAGCACGACCGTGCCGGCGGGAAGAATCGCGCGCCAGGCCTGCAGCACCGCGGGCGTGATCTGCACGGCGGGGAAAAGCTTGAGGGCATCGGCCCCGGCATCCAGTGCAGCGAACGCCTCGGTCGGCGTGGCCACGCCGGGGATGCAGACCAGGCCCGCCGCCTTGGCGGCACGAATGACCGCGGTGTCCGCGTGCGGCATGACCACGAGGCGGCCGCCGGCCTCCTTGATCTGGCCGACCGATTCGGCATGCAGCACGGTGCCGGCGCCGATCAGGTATTCGGGCCCCAGGTCGTCGGCAAGCAGGCGGATGCTGTCCAGCGGCTGCGGTGAATTGAGCGGAACTTCGAGCATGCGGAAACCGGCGTCGACGAGGACCCGGCCCGTGGCGACGGCCTGTTCGGGCGGCAGGCCGCGCAGGATGGCCACCAGGGGCAAGGGCTCGAGCCACGATGCAACGGACATGTCAGTGGTGCTCCCGTACGGCGAGGGCGGGCCGCAGAAATCCGGAGGAGGCGCGGGCCGCCTGCGCGATCCGCCACAATCCGCGGGCGGAGGCGTCGGTCACAAGCTCCGGCTCGGGAAGGCCGAACAATCTGGCGGCGCGCCGGTAGAGCTCGCCCAGCCGGTCCTCGCCGACCAGCACCGGGATCTCGCCTTCGGCCAGCCATCCCGAAGCGCGCATGGCCCGCCACTCCTCGCCGATCAGCAGTCCGGACAGATAGTCGGGGACGGCCGGCGCCGACAACTGCGATTCCAGCGTCAGCACGCGCGCACGAAACAACCGCGAAAGCATGCCGGCGTTGCCGCTGTCGCGGGCCGTCCGGACGCCTTCGTCGAATGCCTGCCGGTGGGATCCGGTTTCGATGGCGGCCGGTACCGACTCGCCCAGAATGGAATGCTGCACGAGCAGGGCGTGGATTTCTCCGGTCATCATGGTCCGTGAGCGGACGATGCGGTTGTCATCCACGTCCACCCATTTGCTGTGGGTACCGGGCAGCACGATCCTGGCGCGCCTGGCCAGTCGGGGTCGCGCCTCCAGGGCGCCGAAAACCTGGGTCTCCTCGCCACGCATGACATCCGGGGAAGAAGAATCGCGCACACCGGGAACAATGTTCACGGCGCGTCCGGCAGTGGTGAATGCGCGGGTTGCGTTGTGGGCCAGGCTTGCCAGGTCGGCCGGGGTATCCACGTAGCCGGCCTCGTGCCAACCCTTGCGGCTCCCGAGCATGCCGCAGGCCCACGTCGGGCATTCCGGCCAGTTGCGGAAGACGTCGGTGAAAGCGGTGTCGAAACTGCCGCCGGGCAGGGAACGCAGGCCCCACGGGCGTTTGCGGTATTCGTGCACGTGGCCTTCGCCGTCATAAAGCATGGCGCGCAGGCTGGACGTGCCCCAGTCGATGCCGATCATCCATTGCATGTCGGCAATCCTTCAGGACTTTCCACTGCGCTTCACCGTACGCTGGCCCATGTTGGAACGCGAATCGGCAACCATGCGCTGCATGGTGCGCCGCGCGACTTCCGGTTGGCGTCGGCGGATGGCGTCGAGCACTTTCTTGTGGTTCGGCAGCGAATACTTGAAGTTGCCCGCATTGCGTGCCGAAAGCACGAAGAACGTGCCCAGCGAGGTCTCGATCACCGAGAACAGCGACACCATCAGTTCATTGTTGGTGGCGTTGAGGATGGCTTCGTGGAAGGCCAGGTCCGCCTGCGCCCATTCGTCCAGTGTGGCAGCCGCCTCCATCGCCGCATAGGCGGCGCCGAGGCTTTCCAACTGGTCCGCGCTGCAGCGCCTGGCAGCGGCCGCGGCCGCCGCGGGCTCGATGATCTCGCGCATTTCCACCAGCTTTTGCACGAAATCGTCGGTGGGCATCGAGGCGCAGCGCCAGGCCAGCACATCGGCATCCAGCTGCTGCCAGAAGCGCGGATCGCGCACGCGCGTGCCCACCTTGGGCCGGGACTCGACCAGCCCTTTGGCGGAAAGAACCTTCAGTGCCTCGCGCAGCGCCGTGCGGCTGACCTCCAGCTGCTCGGCCAGCGATTCTTCCCGCGGCAGCAGCTCGCCGGGGAGCAGTTCTCCGGACACGATGCTGCGACCCAACTGATGGATGACATGGTCATGCAGGTTGCGTACGCGGACGGCCTTGAGCGAGTGCTGTCCCTTGCCGGCGGATCGACCTCTCTCCTGCCTGACGCGGGTTTTCGTTGCCGGTGAGCCACCCGCCGGAGCCGTTGCCTTGGAGGTGGTCTTGCGTGGTCCTTGTGTCTTCATATTTGTCATACAAACAGGTTATAGCAGACTGGAATGCTGGTGTCATCAATCGC
>CAZMMO010000045.1:0-10804 GCA_964567365.1 uncultured Rhodanobacteraceae bacterium
GGCCTCACCCGCGATTCCTAACGTACAAGGAGCGCACCCGGGCGCGACGGCATCAGCGCCCAATGAGCCACAAGGCTGTCGCGCCCAGGTGCGCTCCTACGGTGGCGGCAGCTTCGTATTAACCTTGAACCATGGTTTCCCGCACCCGCTCCACGACGGCCAACGCCCTCGACGCGCTCCACGCGCGGCGCGACCGGCTGGCGCCCGAGCTCGTGGGCGCGTTGGACGCTTTCGACGCCGCCGAGGGAACCGATCCGCGCGAATGCGGCGAAATCCTCGACGCCTTGCAGCAACTCGGTTGCGATGCCGAAACCCTGGCCTCGGCGATGTGGTTCTGCGTTGCACGCAAGGCGCCGCGGACCTGGAGCCACGCCGAGGCGCGCCTGTCGCCCAGCCTGGCGCGCCTGGTCGGGGGGCAGCTCGCCGCCGAAAAGGTCTGGGAACTGTATGCCCAGCAAGGCCGCGGCGGGGAAGGCCTGCGCCGCTTGCTGCTGGCCATCATCCGCGACCTGCGGGTGGTGTTCGTGCTGCTGGCACGGCAGTTGGCGCGCCTGCGGCATGCCGACGAGTTGCCGCCCGAACAGGCGCAGGCACTGGCGCGCCTGACGGCCGACATCCATGCGCCGCTGGCCAACCGCCTCGGCATCTGGCAACTGAAGTGGGAGCTGGAGGACCTGGCTTTTCGCCAACTGCAACCGGATACCTACAAGCGCATCGCCAAACTGCTCGACGAGCGCCGCAGCGACCGCGAACGCTTCATCACCACCTGCACCGACACCTTGCGCACGGCCCTGGCCGAGGCCGGCCTCGACGCCGACCTGGCCGGTCGTCCCAAGCACATCTATTCGATCTGGAAAAAGATGCAGCGCAAGCATCTTGCCTTCGACGAGCTCTACGACATCCGCGCCGTGCGCGTGCTGGTGGACAACTTGTCCGACTGCTACGCCGCATTGGGTGTGGTGCATGCCCTGTGGCCGCACCTGCCGCGCGAGTTCGACGATTACATCGCCCGGCCCAAGGACAACGGCTACCGCTCGCTGCACACCGCCGTGATCGGCCCCGAGGGGCGCACGCTGGAAGTGCAGATCCGCACCCGCGACATGCACCGCACCAGCGAGCTGGGCGTGGCCGCACACTGGCGCTACAAGGAAGGCGGCAACAGCGATGCCGCCTTCGAGGAACGCATCGCGTGGATGCGCCGGCTGCTGGAGGCGCGTGCCGGCGACGACAGCGGTCTGCTGTCGGATTTCCAGACCGAGTTGATCGAGGACCGCGTCTACCTGCTGACTCCCAGGGGCGACGTGTTGGACCTGCCGCGCGGCGCCACGGTGCTGGATTTCGCCTACCGCGTGCACACCGAGGTGGGGCATCGCTGCCGCGGCGCCAAGGTCAACGGCCGCATCGTGCCCCTGACGTTCCAGCCCCGCAGCGGCGACCGCGTCGAGGTCATCACCGGCAAGGTGTCCGAGCCCAGCCGCGACTGGCTGTCGCCGCACCACGGTTACCTCAACAGCGCGCGCTCGCGCGAAAAGGTGCGTGCCTGGTTCCGACGCGGCCGGCGCGAGGTCAACCTCACCGCGGGCCAGCAAATGCTCGAGCGCGAGATCAAGCGCCTGGCCCTGGACCATGCCGACGTCGACCAGTTGCCCGCGCTGCTGGGCCTGAGGACCCGCGACGACCTGCTCGAGGCCCTGGCCATGGGCGAGGTGACGGCGGGCCAGCTGGCCCGCGCCCTGCAGCAGGAACCGCAGGTGGCGGCGGCCGCGCCGGTCGCGGTACCGGCGCCGGCGCGACCGCGCCAGGACCCGGGGGCCCTGCGCATCGAGGGCGTGGGCAACCTGCTGACCACGCTGGCGCGTTGTTGCCAGCCGTTGCCGGGCGACCGCGTGCGCGGCTTCATCACCCGTGGCCGCGGCGTATCGGTGCACCGCGCCGATTGTCCCGCCCTGGCGCGCCTGGAGCGGCGCGATCCCGAACGCATCATCGAGGTGGAATGGGGCCGCGCCTCCGAGCAGGCCTGGGAGGTGGACGTCGGCATCCGCGGCTACGACCGCAAGGGGCTGCACAAGGACATCACCACGGCCATCACCTCGGCCGGCACACCCATCGTGGCCTCTTCCAGCCGCGCCGACCCGCGGCATGCCGAGATGGACATGCGCTTCACCCTGCGCGTGCGCGACTACGAACAGTTGTCCGACCTGATGGCCAGGCTGTCGGCACTGCCCAATGTCATCGACGTGCGCCGTCTGGCTTCCTGAGGGGGATCTCGAATAACTTCGATGCTTGCCGATGGGTGATCGCTTTTGTGTGGGAACGCTCCTGGGTGCGACTGGCGTGAGGCTTATGGAACGCTGATGCCGTCGCGCCCGGGTGCGCTCCTACGGGGAACACCCCGGCTTGATTCCGGTCGAAACGGAGGGTGGGGACCCGCGACGTGTCGACCTGTTCAGCCTGCCGCCGCCGGGCACAGTGCTACCCTCCGCCGCACAACCATTGTCATTGTCGATATCTTCCATGAGCACCAGCGACCACGGCCGACATCGCACCGAGCCCCGGCTGGGCAACCTCGACCACCTCGACGCCCCGTCGAAACGCCCGCCGCCGGCCGACGACCTGCCGCGGGTCCGTGCCGGGGAACGTCCCGCACGCGCGCCGCGGCGCTCGCGCACCCCGCCGCACCGGGCACCCTCGCGCCTGCGTTCGTGGTTGTGGCCGCTGCTCACCATCCTGGTGGTGGCCATCCTGGCGCTGGCCTGGGTCAACCAGGACCGCCTGCGCGCGCTGCTGCCGCGCACACATCTGAATAGCATGCTGGTCCATGCCGATCAGGCGCTGGCGGCGGGACACCTGGAAGGCAGCGACGGCACCAGCGCGCGCGAGCTGTACGCCAGGGTGCTGCAACAGGAGCCGGACAACAGCCATGCGCTGCGCGGCCTGCACCAGGTCGGCGAGGCCGAGCTGGCGCGCGCCTCCTCGGCGATCAAGGCCGGGCACGATGACGCGGCCGCACGGCATCTGGCCAACGCGCGCCGTCTGTTGGGCGGCGGCGCCGGGGTGGAAAAGGTGGCTCATGCCCTGCAGGCGGCGCGTCACCCGCCGGAGCACAACGCCGCCACCATCGAACGCGCGCGCAAGGCGCTGGCCGCCGGCAAGATCACCGGCCCGCAGGGTGCCGCCGCGCTGTACCGGCAGGTTCTCAAAGGAGACCCGGACAACGCCGTGGCGCGGCATGGCCTGGGCAAGGCCGGCGACCAGCTGGCGGCGCGCGCGGATGCGGCCCTGGACCAGGGCGACCTGGCCACGGCCGCCGCGCTGGTCGGCGAACTGGGCCAGTCGTTGCCGCATGACGGCGACCTGCCGGCCTTGCGTGCGCGTCTGTCGCAGGCGCGCCAGGCCTCCCGTGACGCCATCCAGGCGCATCTGCAAAAAGGCCAGGCCTATTTGCGCCAGGGACACTTCACCGGCAACGGCGGCGACAATGCGTTGGCCGAGTTCCAGGCCGTGCTCCAGCTCGATCCGGACAACCAGCAGGCGCAGGACGGGCGCAAGCAGGTGGCCCAGGCGCTGGTCCTGCGCGCCACCGCAGCCCTGGACAGCCAGGATGCCGTCCAGGCGCGCAGCCTGCTGGACCAGGCGACCAAGCTGGCCCCGCATCTTCCCGACCTGGCCCTGGCGCGGTCGCGGCTGGCAGCCATGGCGCCGCCTTCCGGCGCAAAGGACACGGATGCGGCCTCGTCGTCCGCTGCGACGGATACGGTCACGGCGCATCCGCCGTTGAGTCCACTGCAGCAGGTGGAGATCAGACAATTGGTGAAGCGCGCGCGCAACGCCGCCGACGCCGGGCACTTCATGCTGCCACCGGGCGACAGCGCCTACGACCTGTACCGCGAGGCCCTGACCATCGATGCCAACAACGCCGCCGCGCGCCGGGGCCTGCAGGCCTTGCCCGACGCCGTCAGCCAGCGCTTCGACCAGGCCCTGGCGGCGCATCGCCTGCAGCAGGCGGGAGAATATCTGGACACCCTGCGCAGCCTGGACCCGGGCGGCGAGCGGGCCCGGCCGCTGGGCAAGCGCTTGGCCGATGCCTGGCTGGATCGTGCCCAGGCCCATCTGGACGAAGGCGACCACCAGGCCGCCCGGAAAGCGCTGGATGCGGCGCGCAGGATCAACCCCGACGACGCGCGCATCAAGGTGCTGGCCGTACGCCTGCGCAACGGCTGACGTGGGACGGGCAGTGCCCACCCTTAATATCTACGGCGCGAGTACCTGCATCAAGGTCGTGCGTGCGGCCTCGAAGGAGAAGTACCGCCGCACATTGTCCAGCCCGCCGTCGGACAGGCGCAGCCACAGCTCCGCATCGGCGTGCAGCCGCAGCGCGGCCGCGGCGAAGGCATCGGCGTCCTCGGCGATCAGCACGTTTTCGCCGTCGACCAGGTGCATGCCCTCGGCCGCCACCGGCGTGGCCACGACGGGCACGCCGTGGCTCATGGCCATGTTGACCTTGCCCTTGACGCCGGCGCCGTAGCGCAGGGGCGCCACGGCGACGCGGCAGCGTTCCAGGTGCGGCGTCAGGTCATGGACGCGACCGTGCAGGGTCACGCCGGGAGCCTCCAGCGTGCGTCGCGCCTGGTCGGGAACGTCGCCGAGGATGTCCAGATGCATGTCGGCTACCTGCGCGCGCATGCGCGGCAGGATCTCGTGCACCATCCAGCGCATGGCGTCGGCATTGGGCGGATGGTGGAAACCGCCGATGAAGACCAGGCCGCAGCGGGAATCGAAACCGGCGCGGCGGCCGTACACGGCATGCACGTTGGACAGCAGTTCGACGCGGGCCCCTGGCGCGACGCGGGAGACCAGCTCGCGCTCCACCGGGCTGACCACGAAGGTGACGTCGCTGGCCTGCATCAGGGCCAGCTCGCGCTTGCGCGAGGCCTCGGCCTGGCGCGCCAGCGCGGCGTTGCCGGACAGCTCGGCGGCGCGCGCCTCGCGCAGGAAATGCAGGTCCACGGTATCGAAGATGACCTGCGCCTGCGGCGCGTGGCGACGGACCGGATCCAGGTACTGGTCGGCCATGGCGCGGCGGCACAGCATGACCGCATCCAGCCCGGCCCCGTGGTGCTGCAGCCAGGTCGCGGCGTGGCCGACCCAGGGACGATGCAGCACCTCCACGCCCAGCGTGCCGAGGGCGTCGACATGGCCCGCGTCGGCGTGCCCGTCATCGGGCAGGAAGAGCACGTGCCAGCCCATCTGGTACAGCAGATGGAACATGGCGGTCAGGCGCAGCGACGCCGAGTCGCGCGAGGGTTCCGGCACGGTGGTGTCGATGACGAGCATGCGTGGTTTGCCGCCGTCCAGGATGTGCCGCACCGGCGTGCCCGGCGCGGGCTGCCGTTGCAGTGCCCCGGCCCAGGTTTCGGCCAGGCGGGCCTGGTTGACCTGCTGTTGCTGTTTGACGCCGGCGAACACGTCGGTGCCGGAGGTGGTGCCCTCGCTGTGGATGACCAGGCTGCGCGGCTCGTAGAGGACCCGCCGTCCGGCGGCGCGGACCGAGAAGGCCAGGTCGGTGTCTTCGTAATAGGCGGGCGCGTAGCGCGCATCGAAACCGCCGATGCTGGCAAACAGCCGGCGCGGAATCATCAGCGCGGCGCCGGACACGTAGTCCACCTCGCGGCGGTAGCGGTAGCGGGGATCGTTGCGGTCCTCGAAGCGGCCCACGTTCCAGCACGAAGCGTCGGCGTAGACGATGCCGCCGGCCTCCTGCAGACGACCGTCGGGATACACCAGGCGGCTGCCGGCCAGGCCGCAGTCGGGTTCGGTGGTGCAGCATTCGAGCAGGGTATCGAGCCAGCCCGGCGTGACCTGGGTGTCGTTGTTGAGAAACAGCAGGAACTCGCCGCGCGCGGCTTCGGCGCCGGCATTGCAACTGCCGATGAAGCCGAGGTTGGACGCATTGCGCAGCAGGCGCAGCCCCTGCACCTGGCGCAGAGTGTCGATGCCGGCGTCGGGCGCGGCGTCGTCGACCACGATGACCTCGAACGGCGCCTTGGCGCCGTCGCGGGCGATGGAACGCAGGCAGGCCAGCGTCCACGGCAGTTTGCCGTAGGTCGGGATCACCACCGACACGCGCGGATCCGGGCTGACGGGCAGGGCGAAGGGCTGGAACGGTGTGTCCAGCGCCAGCAGGGGCAGGCTGGCGTCGGCCGCCGGCCGCCGACGCCATTCGCGGCCCACGCGGCGCAGGGTCCCACGCAGGCCGCGTTGCGCCAGCGAACCGCGCAGGCGGCGCAGCAGGTGGCGCCAGCGTTGCAGGCGCCAGCTCATGCGATGACTCCCTGTGTATTGTCGTGCTGCCTGCTCATGACCTGCCGTGCCTGAAACGGGTAGGGTGGGCATTGCCCGCCGGAGATCGCGCGGACTTCCACCGTGGCGGGCAGTGCCCGCCCTACTCGTTGGGATCAAAGGGGACGATTATGCCTTGATCGGCAAGGCCTGGCCGTTGACGACCCTGAACGCCACGTGACGCGACGGGCTGCTTCCGCCGGGAAAGAATCCCGGTCCTGTGTACTCTGGCCTGTCTATAATCCCGGGCTGTTGCCTACTTCCCGTTTCGCCTTGTCCTTTTTCGACCGCCTCCGATCTTACGCTCGCACCCTGTGGCCCTGGCTCCGTTATCCGTTCTGGATCGGCCTCGGGCTCCTCGTGGGTTTTCTGGTGCCGTACACGCTGGTGCTCAACGCCCGCGTGCAGGAGCGCTTCAACGACCTGGTGTTTTCCGTGCCCACGCGGGTGTACGCGCGGCCGTTGCCGCTGCAGGCCGGCGAGGCGATGAATCCGAAGGCCCTCGAGCTGGAGCTGTCCTTTGCCGGCTACGTGCACGACGGACACGGCAAGGTGCCGGGGACCTGGACCCGTGACGGCGACACCTTCGTGATTTCCTCGCGCGGGTATGCCGGTCCCTATGGTGGTCAATTGCCCGGGCGCATCCGGGTCGCCCTGGGCGCGCACGATATCGCCTCGGTCGAGAACATGCAGGGCAAGGCGTTGCGCCTGACCCACCTCGACCCGGCACGCATCGCCACGTTGTACGGCGCCCAGCAGGAAGAACGTCGCGTCGTCACGCTGAAGGAACTGCCGCCCCTGCTGGTCATGGGACTGCAGGCAGTGGAGGACCGCAACTTCAACAGCAACATCGGCATCGACTTCGGTGCCATCGCGCGCGCGGCCTGGGCGGACCTGCGCGCCGGCCACATCGTCCAGGGCGGCTCGACCCTCACCCAGCAGCTGGTGCGCAACCTGTTCCTGGACCGCAACCAGACCCTGGTGCGCAAGCTCAACGAGGCCTTGCTGGCGATCCTGATCAAGACGCACTACAGCAAGCAGCGTATCCTCGAGGCCTACGTCAACGAAGTATTCCTGGGCCAGCAGGGCAACCAGGCGGTGCACGGTTTCGCCGCCGCCGCCGAGTTCTATTTCGGCCGCCGCGTGCAGGAACTGCGACCGCAGGAAATCGCCATGCTGGTGGGGCTGGTGCGCGGTCCCAGCTATTACGACCCGCGCGCGCATCCCAAGCGGGCGCTGGCACGGCGCAACCACGTGCTGGCCGAATTCCACCAGACCGGCCTGCTCGACGCCGCTGCGACCCGGGCCGCGCAGGCCGCGCCGCTGGGCGTCACCCGGCAGGCGCGGTTGCCGCATGACCGGTTTCCGGCGTTCATGGACCTGGTGCGCGCGCAGATCCTGCACGATTTCAGCGAAAAGCAGTTGCGCGAGGACGGGCTGTCCATCTTCACCACGCTCGACCCGGCCGCCCAGCTCTACACCGAGCAGGCCATCACCCACACGCTCAAGGGCCTGGGCAAGCGCGGCGATGCGCTGCAGGCGGCCGCGGTGGTGACCAATCCGCACAACGGCCACGTGCTGGCCATGGTGGGCAGCCGCAATCCGGACAAGCCGGGGTTCAACCGCGCGCTGGACGCGCACCGTCCGGTCGGCTCGACGATCAAGCCCCTGGTGTACCTGGTGGCGCTGGCCCAGCCGCGGCGCTGGTCGCTGGCCAGCGTCATCAGCGATGCGCCGGTGCACCTGAAGCAGCCGGACGGCAGCGTGTGGTCGCCGCAGAACGACGACCATCGTTCGCACGGCAACGTGTTCCTGGTCGATGCCCTGGTCAACTCGTGGAACCTGGCCACGGTGCACCTGGGGCTGGCGGTCGGCATCGGACGCATCCAGTCGTTCCTGGAATCGTTCGGGCTGCGCAACGTCAATCCTAATCCGTCGCTGGTGCTGGGGGCCATCGATCTTTCGCCGGCGCAGTTGACGCACCTGTTCCAGTTCATCGCCTCGGGCGGACATGCGCTGCCGCTGGTCGCCGTGCGCGGCGTGACCGACTCGCACGGCAAGACGCTGCGGCGCTACGAGGTGCGCGCCGGCAAGGGCGAGTACCCGCTGCCGGTCAAGCTCATCACCTATGCCATGCAGCAGGTGGCCATGCGCGGCACGGCCAGTGACATCCAGCGTGACGGTCTGGGCTGGCTGCATGCCGCCGGCAAGACCGGCACCAGCGACAGCCAGCGCGACAGCTGGTTCGTCGGCTTCACCGGCGATCGCCTGGGCGTGTTCTGGATGGGACGCGACGACAACCGGCGCACGCGGCTGTGGGGACGGACCGGGGCGCTGGTGGCATGGCGTTACCTGTTCTCGCACATGCCGACCCAACCGTTGCCCTTGCCCTCGGATCTGGGCCAGGGCATCGACTACGTATGGATCGATCCGCAGAACGGCGAACGCACCAAGCCGCAGTGCGACGGCGCGCGCCACATGCCGTTCATCGCCGGCACCGAGCCGACCCAGGTCCATGGCTGCTTCTGGCAACAGTTCCGCGACTTGTTCGGGGGCGGCAGCAACCGGCCCGCCTCCGCTGCACCTCCGGGGAGTAATCCATGACGAGATGGCCGCGCGCGTTGTTTCTCGCCTTGTCCGTGGCGGCGTGCCTGCTGCTGGCGGCCTGCGCCCAGCCTTCGGCGCCGGCCCCGCAGTCGATGCATTCGGGCGCGGACCTGGTGGCGGCCATCCGCAGCGCCGGCGGCCGCGATGCCTCGATCATCCAGGTGCACCCCTTGCGCAAGCCCGGCGTGAAGCGGCTGCTGGCGCAGGCGCATCGGCAGGAGTCGGCGCACCAGTTCAAGCAGGCCGCGGCCACGCTGGACCAGGCCCTGCGCATTTCGCCCGAGGCGCCGGACCTGCTGCAGGATCGTGCCGAGCTGGCGGTGCGCCTGGGCGATTACGCGCAGGCGGAAAAGCTGGCACGGCACTCCTATCGGGCGGGCCCCAAGCTGGGCAGCCTGTGCGCACGCAACTGGCAGACCGTGGTGGAAATGCGCCGCATCGCCAAGGATGCGGCCGGGATGCAGGCCGCGCGCAAAGAACTTGCCCGGTGCGAGGAAAGCGGCCCCGTGCGCATGTAGGGAATCTCGAAGAAGCCCGACGCCTGCAGACCGCCGACCGCTTTTGTTGTGGGGCGCACCCGGGCGCGACGGCATCAGCGTTCCATGAGCGTTGAGCCCGTCGCGCCCGGGTGCGCTCCTACAAAATCCGTTTTCTTCATTTCTGTGACAGGGTTCTTTTGCAGTCTGGTGCCGGGGAAAGGTGGTTTTTCGAGGCGCCCTGCAGCGACGCGGTGGCGCGACCGGGCGGCTTTCAGTCCCGCTCCGGTTCCACGAACTGCTGCACCACCTCGGCCATGGCCTTTTCGGCCGGGCCGCCCTCGCGGCACAGACCCGCCACGACGCCGCGCCGGTCGGCCATGGCGCGGTTCTGGCTGGCCTTCCATTTTCCTTCCAGGCGCGTCAACGGGATCTCGACGCCGATGATGTGCCGCAACTCCTTGTCCGTGTACTCGGCCGGCGCCTCGGCGACCTTCCACGGATCGGGACGACCCGCCTCATGGTGATCGGTCAACTGTTCCACCTGGGCACGCAACCAGGCGGGATCGTCGATCACGTGCAGCGGACCGTGCGCGTGCACCACCACGTAGTCCCAGGTGGGTACCTCCTTGCCGTGGGTGTGCCGGCCCGGGTACCAGGCGGGCGAGATGTAGGCGTGCGGGCCCTGGAACAGCACCAGGGCCTCGAAGTGGGTGTCGGCATCGCACCATAGCGGATTGGCGCGTGCCAGGTGCCCCTGCAGGGAGCCGAAGGGGCCCGGGCCCGGCCGCCATTCGAAGGGGATGTGGGCCGCCTCGGGTCCGTCCGCAGTCTGCACGACCAGGGTGGCGAACGGATGCGTACGCAGGAATTCGAGCAGGACCTCGGGACGCTTTTCCTCGAAGGATCGGGGCAGGTACATGGTCAGTTCTCCGTGGAATGGGTGCTAGCGGCCGCATGTCTCTGCAGGGCCCAGGCGACATGTTCGCGCACGACCGGCGAGGGATGGTCCGCGCGCGACTGCAGCGCGGCCACGACCTCGGCCGAGTGTTCGGCGTTGCCCAGGGCCACGGCGATGTTGCGCAACCAGCCTTCGTAGCCGGTGCGGCGGATCGCCATGCCTTCGGTCTTGTCCAGAAAGGTCGGCTCGTCCCATGCGAACAGTTCGGTCAGCCGGCTGCCGTCCAGATCGTGGCGCGGGGCGAAATCGGGTTCGACGGTGACCTGCGCGAACTTGTTCCAGGGACAGGCGAGTTGGCAGTCGTCGCAACCGAAGATGCGGTTGCCCATCGGCGCGCGCAGGTCCTCGGGGATCGAGCCTTTCAGCTCGATGGTCAGGTAGGAGATGCAGCGCTTGGCATCGAGCTGGTAGGGCCCGACGA
>CAZMMO010000046.1:0-4771 GCA_964567365.1 uncultured Rhodanobacteraceae bacterium
CGATGGCCGAGATCGACGACGACATCGCCGAAGGCGCCGACGTGGTCATGGTCAAGCCCGGCCTGCCGTATCTGGACGTCCTGCGGCGCGTGAAGGACGCTTTCGGCATGCCCACCTTCGTCTATCAGGTCAGCGGCGAATACGCGATGCTCAAGGCCGCCTCGCAGAACGGCTGGCTGGACGAAAAAGCCGTGGTGCTGGAAGCCCTCACCGCCTTCAAGCGCGCCGGTGCCGATGCCATCCTCACCTATTACGCCATCGACGCCGCGCGCTGGCTGCGTGACGCACAAGCCGCCGTCCGCTGAGCGGGACGCCAACCGGTCCGCGGGCAAGTACGTGGCAGCATTGAAAGTGCGGCTGGCCGGCTGCAAGTGAGAGGGACGACCTGCGGAGTGCGCCATGAACGGGTTCCACTGGCTGACCGGACGGATTGCTCCGTCGACGATCGATGACCGGGCGTGGCACGCGGCCCTACGCTCCTGTCCGCTGGCCCGGCGCCTGTCGACCGAGGACCGGCACCGCCTGCGCGCGCTGGCGGACCGGTTCCTGCGCCGCAAGCGGTTCCATGCCGTCGACCTGGACCTCGATGCCGGGCAGCGCCTGCTGATCGCGATGCAGGCCAGCGTGCCGGTGTTGCGCATGGGATTTTCGGCCTTGCGCGGCTGGCAAAGCGTCATCGTCTACCCCGGCCCGTACCGGGTTCGCCACCGCCATCACGACCCGGATACCGGCGTGGTCACCGAGAGCGAGCAGATCCGCGCCGGCGAGGCCTGGCCGCGCGGCCCGCTGGTGCTGTCGTGGGCCGCGGTGGAGCAGAGCCTGCATGACCCGTGGGGCGGGTTCAACGTGGTCGTCCACGAGATCGCGCACAAGCTGGACATGCGCGACGGGTCGGTGGACGGCTTGCCTCCGCTGCCCCGCGGCGTGTCGCACAAGGCCTGGGTGGAGGGGTTCCAGCGGGCCTACGAGGGCCTCGCGGATGCCGTCGAGCGCGGGGACGACACCGTCATCGATCCCTATGCCGCCACCAACCCGGGCGAATATTTCGCCGTGGTCAGCGAACTGCATTTCTCCGACCCGGCCCGCCTGGAGCGGGCCGAGCCGGCCATCGCCGGACTGCTGCGCGACTATTACGGACCTTCACCGGCACCGCGCACCGTGCCGGCCTGAAGGTGATCCTGGGTGCCACGGACAGATGCTGCCTTGTTGTGTGTAGGAGCGCACCCGGGCGCGACCGGCGCAAGGCTCGTTGAACGCTGATGCTGTCGCGCCCGTAGAGGATCTGATGCCTGCTGCGGCTGGCCCACGCTTCAGCGTTCCGTGAGTCCTGAGCTCATCGCGCCCGGGTGCGCTCCTACACAGCAGAGCGGTCGGCCATCCGCGGGCGTCGGGGTTTTGCGAGACTCCCGACAGGGGATAGGGTCTTGCGGTCGGTGCCGGTTGCGGCGGATTTTCCTAGTACACTTTGAACACGCACACCCGTCCGAGGAGAGACCCATGTCTGGCGTTGCATCTTCCTGGAACAAGGCGGCCCCGTACCTGCTCAGCATCCTGCGCATCGTGGTGGGGTTTCTTTTCATGCAGCATGGCGCGGAAAAGTTGCTCGGCTTTCCGGGTTCCGACCATCTCACCCTGATCTCGTCGGACAAGCTGTTCACCATCGTGCCGGGCCTGGCCGGCATTCTCGAGCTGGGCGGTGGCTTCCTGATCCTGATCGGCCTGTTCACGCGTCCGGTGGCCTTCATTGTGTCCGGTGAAATGGCCTTCGCCTATTTCATGGCGCATTACCCGCACAGCCACGTGTTCCCGATCCTCAACGGCGGCGGCATGGCGGTCATGTTCTGCTTCGTGTTCCTGTACCTGTCGGCAGCCGGCTCCGGGCCCTGGAGCCTGGACAGCCTGCGCGGCCGGCGTTGAAGTCACGCGACTCGCGTCAGGGTCCGTTCCCCGCCCGATCCGGCGCGTAGGGCGGGCACTGCCCGCCGTCGAATGCGCTATCGGCGGGCGGTGCCCGCTCTACAGGATGTGCGCGATGCACATGGCCAGCAGTGCGGCCAGCAGGAGCGTCGCGTCCAGGCGGCTGGCGATGGCCACGCGGTGTTGCAGGGCGGCGACGGTAACCATGGTCGCCTCGCGTTCGCCGCCGGGCGGCAGTTGCGCCGCGGTGCGGGCGAGCCTGCCGGCGCGTTCGGCCGTGCGTCCGACCAGGCCGCCGCCGACGATCGAACCGAGGATGCCCAGCAGGCCGCCGATGCCGAGCACCAGTCCGGCACCGTGGGTCATGAGGCGCAGGTTGAATCCACTGGTGAACACCCAGTACATCCAGATACCGGAAAGCACGGTCACGATGCCGGCGGCGGCCAGGAACAGGCCCATGCGCCGGCGCATCAGTTCGGCCATCACCGGGGCGCCTTTCGGGCCCAGCGCGCGGATGGCCGGCGACAGGTACAACGTCAGGAACACCGCCGAGCCGACCCACAGCACGGCGCACAGGATGTGCAGGACGCGCACGCCCTGGTACCAGTATTCGACCATCGAAGTTCTCCCCCGGAAGCCACGATGCAGCGGGCATCTTACCCCCGGGCGCTCGCCGGGGCCACGCGTGGTTTCGCCGAGGGAGCCGGGCAGCGGCGACGGGCTGCGGCAGACACGCCGCCTGCGTGAAATAATCGACGCGGACGAGAGCGTTTGGAGTGCGCGTGGGCAATCATGATTTCATGCAGACGGCGCTGGTGTTCCTGCTGGCGGCGGTGCTGGTGGTGCCGCTGGCCAAGCGCTTCAAGCTGGGCGCGGTATTGGGATTCCTGATCGCCGGCGTGGTGATCGGACCCTCGGCACTGGGGCTGATCCACGACACCGAACGGGTGGCGCGGATTTCCGAATTCGGCGTGGTGCTGATGTTGTTCGTGATCGGCCTGGAGCTGTCGCCGGCGCGGCTGTGGGTGATGCGGCGCAAGGTGTTCGGCACCGGCCTGGCGCAGGTGCTGGCGTGCGGCCTGGCGATCGGGGCCATCGCCGCGGCCGGTTTCGGGTTGTCGACGCATGCGGCGATCATCGTCGGCGGCGCCCTGGCGCTGTCCTCGACCGCGTTCGGATTGCAGATCCTGGCCGAGCGCAAGGAGGCCGGCTCGGCCTATGGACGCCAGGCGTTCGCCATTTTGCTGTTCCAGGATCTGGCGGCGATTCCGCTGATTGCCGCGGTGCCGCTGCTGGGACATGCCACGGCGCAATCGGCGTCCCTGCCGGGGCTGGATGGCGTGGTGCGCGTGGTGGGCGTGATCGTGCTGGTGATTGTGGGCGGTCGTTATCTGCTGCGGCCCCTGTTCCGCACGGTGGCCAGGGCGCGCATCCCGGAGGTGTCCACGGCCACCGCGCTGCTGGTGGTGATGGGCGTGGCCTGGTTGATGGAGTTGAGCGGCATTTCGGTCACGCTGGGGGCGTTTCTGGCCGGCGTGCTGCTGGCCGATTCGGAATACCGGCACGAGCTGGAATCGAACATCGAGCCGTTCAAGGGGCTGCTGCTGGGCCTGTTTTTCGTCAGCGTGGGCATGTCGGTGGACCTGTCGCTGCTGTTGCAACGGCCGACTTTGGTGCTGGGCCTGGTGGCGGGCCTGCTGCTGGTCAAGGGCGTGTTGTTGTGGCCTCTGGGCCGCGTGGTCGGGCGCCTGGACGGCAGCGATGCCCTGCGCCTGGCGGTGCTGATGGCCGGGGGTGGCGAATTCGCCTTCGTATTGCTGGATCTGGCGCACCAGCAGGGGCTGCTGGGGATGGCCGAACGCAACGTGCTGGTGCTGGCGATTTCGGTGTCGATGGCGCTCACGCCGCTGCTGGTGCTGGGCGCGGCCAAGGCGCTCGATATCCGGCCCAAACAGCCCGCGCGCGCGTTCGACACCATCGAAGACGAGGCGCCGCGCGTGATCATCGCCGGTTTCGGCCGGGTCGGACAGATCGTGGGCCGCGTGCTCAAGGCCCAGAACATTCCGTTCGTGGCGCTGGAGGCCTCGGTCGAACAGGTCGACAACGTGCGCCGCTTCACCTCGACGCGGCTGTCGCTGTATTTCGGCGACCCGGCGCGCCCGGAAATGCTGCGCGCCGCGCAGGCCGAGAAGGCCGAGGTGTTCGTGCTGGCCACTGACGATCCGCAGGCCAACGTCCGCACCGCGCGGCTGGTCAAGCGGCAGTATCCGCACCTGAAGGTCATCGCGCGGGCGCGCAATCGCCAGCACGTGTTTCGCCTGATGGACCTGGGCATCGAGGAACCGGTCCGCGAAACCTACCATTCCAGCCTGAAAATGACGCGCCAGGTGCTGGAGCTGCTGGGCATGGACAAGGACAAGGCTGTCGATCGTGTCGAGCGTTTCCGCCGTCATGACGAGCAACTGCTGCGACAGCAATATCTGGTCTACGACGACGAAAAGGCCCTGCGGCAGACCTCGCGCGAGGCGTTGGTGGATCTGGAGCAGTTGTTTGCCGAGGATGACCGGAAGGCGAGGGACGAGGGGCGAGGGACGAGTAGCGAGGGCGCGTGATTCAGGGCCGAGGCACGTGGTGGCCGGGGGACGGGTGGCGGGGGCGCGGCGATGCATCCCGATGCCAGCAGCGAAGGGGCAGCAGGTCAGGCCGGCGGCTGTTGCCGTGTACCGATTTCAACCAAAAACTATTCCCGTTCGTGTTTCGGCCAAAAACCATTCCCGTTCGTGGTGAGGTATCGAACCATGAACGGCGCGCGAAACTTGAGGCCGACGCCCTTCGATACCTCAGGGCGAACGGA
>CAZMMO010000046.1:4871-10795 GCA_964567365.1 uncultured Rhodanobacteraceae bacterium
CCTCGGGGCAAACGCCCTTCGATGCCTCGGGGTGAACGGATTTCGTTCCCGATGATGGCAGTCGTGGACCATCCATGATGCGTGGTTTTCGAGGTCCCTATACCGAACCCGGCACCTCGGCGTTCGTTCCCGCCACCCATCCCCAACCCCCAACTTGGCTCCAGCCTTCCAACCCGCGCCCTCGCTACTCGTCCCTCGCTACTCGCCCCTAGCCCTCCATCAATCCGCCGGCTGGGCCGGGGTGCGCAGGGTTTGCCGGGCGTCGGGGATGTTGCCGCGGCGGTCGTCGAGTTCCACCACCATGTCGGTGTAGCCCAGTTGCCGCGCCACGTCGGCGCTGCGGCGGTCGAAGGCGTCCACGGCGGTGCGGTCGGCGCCGCGGGCCAGCAGGATGCGGGCCGGTGCCAGCAGGGCGTGCATGGCGCAGGCGTGCAGGGCGGTGACGCCGCGCGGGTCAGCGTGGTCGTGGCGGGCGCCGGCATCGAGCAGTACCGGCAGCAGGGCACCGAGGTGGGTGGCGTCGCATTCGGTGCCGGGTTTGGCGTGGGCTCCCAGCAGCATCAGCAGGGGGGTGAGGCCCTTGTTGTCGACGCGGTTGACGTCACAATCGAGTGCCAGCAGCGCGTCCAGCAGGCGCCGCGAGCGCAGGCTGTCGTGGCTGCCGAAGCAGTATTGGGCGGCAACGTGCAAGGCGGTACGGCCACGGGTATCGCTGGCATCGACGTCGGCACCGGCCGCGGCCAGGGCCTTGACCGCGTCGGCGTCGCCCTGGGCGCTGGCCACCATCAGGGCGGTGATGCCGCCGGACAGGCGCTGGTCCACGCGTGCGCCGTGTTCGACCAGCAGCGGCATCATGGCCAGTTGCCGGGTATTGATGGCGGCGGCCAATGGTGTGACGCCGGTGGCGGTGGCATGGTCGGGTTTGGCACCGGCCTGCAGCAGGCGCTCCGCCACCTGTCGGTGTCCGCGCGCACAGGCGTGCACCAGGCCGCTGGCACCCTGCGCATCGGCACTGTCCACGGCAAAGCCCAGTTGCAGCAGCTTGTCCACGGCATCGACGTCGCCGGCGGCGGCCGCTGCCGGCAGGTCATGTGCATGCAGGCGCCGGCGCGGCAGGGACCAGGGAGTCCAGCGCAGCCAGCGCAGCAGTTCGGGCTGCTCCATGGTCATGGCCAGGCCGAGTGGCGTTTCGCCGTTGGCGTCGCTGGTCTCGGGGTCGGCGCCGGCGGCGACCAGGGCGCGCACGGCGGGCAAGGCCGCGCCTGGTTGTTCGAGCGCGGCGTGCAAGGGCGTGCGCCCGGCGTGGTCGCGCACGTTGGGGGCGCAGCCGGCGGCGAGCAGGCGGTCCAGCAGGCGGATCCAGCCGGGGGCCGCGGCCAGGTGCATGGGGGTGCGGCCGTCTTCGAGGGGGCCGAACGGATCGGCGCCGGCATCGAGCATGGACAGGGCCAGGGGTGTGCCGGCATCGGGAGCGTCGGCCAGCCGCTGCAGGGCGTGCGCCAGCCGCCCGGCGCCGGCGGGACTGGCTCCGGCTGCCAGCAGTTCGGTCGTGGCTGCGGTGCCGTCGGGCAGAGTGCCGAGCAGGGCGTGGAACAGGCTCTGGCCGTCAGCCAGACGGGCATCGGCCGGCAGGCCGTGGTCGAGCAGCCAGGCGCGCGCGTGCGCGTGCCCGTCGTCGGCCAGGGCCAGGTACAGCCGTGCCGTCTCGGTACTGGGCCAGTCGCGCACGACGTGGGCAAAGCCGCCGACGATGGCCCAGTGGCCAAAGCGCAGGGCGTCCAGCAGGTGGTCGGGCGTGGCGGCCTCGGGGTCGGGCGTGGCCGTGTCGGCGACGCTGGCGGGAAGCTCCCTGGACGGATCGAGCACGGCGACCAGGTCCCAGCGCCCGGCATGGGTGGCGCAGTCCAGGGCGCTGCGGCCGTCGGCGTCGGCGGCATGCGGGTCGGCGCCCGCGTCGACGAGCGCGCGGACCGTGGCGGCGCTGGCGCGCGAGGACAGGCAGGCCAGGGTCAGGGCGTCGCGGCCGTGGCGGTCGCGGGCGCGGGTGTCGGCACCGGCGCGGCACAGGGCGGCGACCACTTCGGTGGCCCCGGTGCGCGATGCTTCCATCAGGGCAGTGGTGCCGTGGTCGTCGCTGGCGGCGGTATCGGCGCGCGCTTCGAGCAGGCACTGCGTGATCGCGGCGTGGCCCTCGAGGGCGGCCGTCATCAGGGCGGTGCGGCCCAGGCCGTCGGTGGCGTTGACGCGGGCCTTGTGCCGCAACAGCAGGCGCACGCCCGCCGGATCGTCGTCGGTGATGCCGGCGGCGGCGACCACGGCCGGCTCGCCGTTCTCGACCTGGGTTTGCGCGCGGTGTTGCAGCAGCCAGTCGGCCATTCTCCAGTTGGCGGCGTGGCAGGCCACGGCCAGCGGGCTGAGGCCGCGCTGGTTGAGGGCGTCGATCGGCGCGCCGGCGTCGACCAGGTCGGCGGCCACGGACGGGTTGGTGCTGCGTGCGGCGTGGTGCAGGGCGGTGTTGCCCTCGCCGTCGGTGGCGGCCACGTCGGCGCCGTTGGCCAGCAGCACCATCACGGCCTCGGCGCGGCTCATGCAGCCGTCGCGGGTGACGGCCAGCAGCGCGTTCATGCCGCGGTGCCGGTGGTTGATGTCGGCCCCGTGCGCGATCAGGGCACGCAGCAGGCGCGTGTCCGGATGCAGGGCCGCCAGGGTCAGCAGGTTGCGCTGGTTGTCATCGCCTTCCGCGGGCAGGGTGTTGGCGTCGGCGCCGGCTTCGAGCAGGGCCAGCGCGCGCGGGATGTCACCGTCGCGGGCGGCTGCGAGCAGGGCCTGGTCACGTACGCCGGGGGCGGTTTCGTGCGGACTCAACTGTGGCGTGTCAGTGGGCCCGCGGGGTCGTTCCCGCAGTGCCCCCGGCCCGGCGGAGGCTGCGGGTCCGGCGCGCGGTCCGGCGTGTTCGAGCAACAGGGCGCGCAGCGTGCGGTTGGCAATGACCAGGCAGCACAGCGGCAGGATCACCAGCCCGTACAGCCACAGCGAAGCCGTGCGCAGTTCGGTGGGCAACACGTCGTACATGCCGCTCAGCAGCAGGGCCCCCACGGACAGGATCAGGGTGCACAGGGCCGAGGGCAGGAACTGCGTGAAGAACCGCTCTTCGGCCGCCAGGTGACGGGCGAACGTGAGGCTGCGCGCGACCGCGGTGAAGATCCACGAGCCGTGGCCCGATTGCGGAAAGGCGTCGTCCCACAGAAAGACCAGTCCGAAGGCCGGCCACGCCCGCCACAGGAAGGCCAGCGCGATGGCCAGCGCGGCCGAGAGCATCAGGGCGCCGCCCAGCGAGGGGGCCGTGGTCAGCGAGACCATGGGCAGCGCCACCAGCAGCATGACCAGCGCGGTATAGGCGGTGAACAGCACCAGCCAGGCAATGCCCCGGCGCAGTGCCGTGCGCGTGAAACTGGGCTCGGGGCCGAAACCGATGGCGTGGCAGGTCGCGGCCATCGCCAGCGTGTTGGCCAGCAGCAGCGGGACCAGCACCAGGGGGTGTACCACGAAGATGGCGATGACGATCAGCGCCAGTACCGGCAGGTACCACAGTGCGCGGGAGAGAAAGGGCGGACGGCGGGATTTGGTGGAAGGCATTGGGCGAGTATACGCAGTCGTGTCGGTGCAAGCGGTAATCGTGGGTTAAGGGTTCGATGGCGTGCGTGCGGAGGGGTTCCGAAAGTCTCCGACCGGAAGGGCAGACGCCCGGGAAGCATGTGCGCGTCCGTCAATTGACGCGGTCATTGGCCGGCGGCAGTTGCAGGTGCCAGCCCTTCCCGCGCAGGTGCGCCATCACCGTGGCGACATCCTCGTGCGGCAGACGGCGGGAGGCGTCGAGATCGACCTCGAGCACGAAACGCAGCTCTCCCAACGTGTTCCGCAGGCGGGCGGGAAGGGTGTCGAATGCATCACGCTGCCGCAGCCAGACATAGGTCTCCATCCGCTGCCGGCTGGCATAGACGAAACATTGCATGGAACGGCATCCGTGGTGCGGGCGCCCAGCATGCCATGGCGGATCGTTTTCGTCCGCCCGGGAAATGATCGGCGCGGGCGCCGGCCCGAAGTCCGTTGCCCGGGGACGGCCGCCCGGCGCCGGATGATGCAAGCCGGATCAGGCACTTGCATCCGCACGGGACTCGGGGCAAGCTGGCTCCACAAAATCAAACATACGTATGAATACTTTGCGTGGCGCAGTTTGAACCCTTGTCGCGTTGCTACCCAGGAGTCCGCGAAATGAGCCCGATCCCGTCTTTCCCCCGTGTTGCACGCCCGCTGGCACTGGCCGCTTTGGCCGCCGCCGTCGGAGCCGCGTTGATGCTGCCCTCACAAGCGCGCGCCAGCGCTTTCCAGTTGCACGAAAACAGCGCCCAGGCCATGGGCCGCGCGTATGCCGGCCTGGTCACGGCTGGCGGCGACTGCTCGGTGGTGGCCAACAATCCGGCGGCGATGAGCCTGCTGACCGGCGGATGTTTCCAGGCCAACGTCACCGGCATCCAGTTCAGTGCCACCTTCCACGGCACGGCGCACGACGCGCTGGGCCGTCCGATCAGCGGCGGCCAGGGCGGCGATGCCGGCACCACGCTGCCGGTCCCGGCCCTGTACTGGGCCGGCAAGGTCGGACAGAAGTGGCATGTGGGCGCGGGCGTCACCGTGCCGTTCGGTTTCCAGACCAAGTACGACCGCGACTGGATCGGGCGCTACAACGCCATCAAGTCGAAGTTCCAGTCGCTCGACGCCACGCTGTCGGTGTCCTACGACGTGAGCGAGGACTTCAGCCTCGGCGCCAGCGCCATCGCGCAGCACACCAGCGCCGAACTGACCAGCGCGATCAACTACAACATGGTCGGCCTGGGCCTGGTGCAGCAGGGCGTGGCCGCCGGCGCGATCCCGCCCGCGCAGGCTCCGGCCCTGATCGGGCAGTTCGGCATGGTGGTGCCGCCGGGCAGCGACGGCGTCGCGCGCATCAAGGGCGACGACTGGGGCTGGGGCTGGAAGGTCGGCGCGTTGTGGAAACTCACGCCCAACGACCGCCTGGCCGTCAGCTACCGTTCGAAGATCAGCCATACCCTGCACGGCACCGCCAATTTCACCATGCCGGCCAACGTGAAGGCCTTGCTGGCCCAGCCGACGGTGCAGGCCCTGCTGGCCGGTGCCGGCGGCGTGCCGTTCCAGCACACCGACGGCAGCGCCGGTTTCACCACGCCGGCCGTCGCCAGCGCCGATTACTGGCATCGCGCCGGCAACTTCGGCGTCGGCGCGCACCTGGCCTGGACCAAGTGGGACGTGTTCAAGGAGCTGCGCGTGAACTACGCCAATCCGGCGCAGCCGGCCACGGCGGAGCGGTTCGACTGGCACAACACCTGGTATGCCGCGCTCGGTGCCGACTGGTACGTCAACGACAAGTTGACCTTGCGCGGCGGCCTTGCCGTGGACACCTCGCCCACGCATGTGGCCACGCGCGATCCGCGCGTGCCCGACGCCACCCGCCAGCTGGTGTCCGTGGGCATCGGCTACCAGGCCAGCGACCGCCTGCGGCTGGATGCCTCCTACATGCACATCTTCGTCAACACCGCCCGCATCGCCGACGCCACCAGTTCCACGGGCGATTCGATCAGCGGCAGCTTCGACGATTACGGCAACCTGCTGTCGCTGGAGCTGCAGTACAGCTTCTGATTGCGGGGCGACCCCATTGACTATCCATGACGGTAGCCGCCGGGAACGAAATCCGCTCCCGTTGTAGGAGCGCACCCGGGCGCGACGGCATCAGCGTTCCATGAGCCTCAAGGCTGTCGCGCCCGGGTGCGCTCCTACAACCACGGTGTTTTTTGGAGGGCCAGCCGGATCAATCGTCGCCCAGGGTCAGCAGGCTGGCGTTGCCGCCGGCG